>NZ_BAEU01000126.1:0-32203 GCF_000246875.1 Halomonas sp. KM-1 | reverse complement strand
TCTTCTCCAGGTCGGCCTTGCTGATGCCTTCGGCCCAGATGTCCACGTAGCGGTGTCCTTCGATCACGTTGGCGCTTTCCAGGCGCTGGGCGAGGTCCTGGGCGCGCACGCAGAAGGGGCAACCGGGACGACCGAAGATGACCACGAACATAGAAGATGTCTCCTGAAGATGTTTTGTCTGGCGCCATTGTGACGGATGAGGGCTGTCGGGGCCAATAGGGCGCTGCTAGCGACACGATTGGGGCGTGCTATTGCCGCGGCGACGGCAGGCTCAGTCATACCGCAGCTCGTTGGCGTCGGCGGCGCGCAGCAGATCCCCCAGCTCGGCGTGAATCTCGGGCGCGCTGACCAGAATGTTCTCGCCGTAGAGATCTTCCGGTATGCCCTTGGGGCACGGATAGAGATGGCCGGTACGGGCCCCGGCTTCGCGGGCGATCAGCACGCCGGCGGCGAAGTCCCAGGGCGAGACGCTTTCGTAGTAGGCATCCAGACGGCCGCAGGCGACGTCGCACAGATCGAGAGCGGCGGAGCCGTTGCGGCGCACGTCCTGACAGTGCTCCAGCACGGCCATCAGTCTGCGCATCAGCGGCGGGCGGCTGTCGCGTCGGTAGGGAAAGCCGGTAGCGACCAGGCAGCGCTGCAGGTTGGCCCTGTGGCTGGTGTGGATCGGCTTGCCGTTGCACCAGGCGCCCTGGCCGTAGAGGGCGGTGTAGGTTTCACCGAGAAAGGGCGCATGTACCACGCCGAGGCGCGTCTTGCCTTCACTTACCCAGGCGATGGAAACGGCAACGTGGCGCAGGCCGTGGGCGAAGTTGACGGTACCGTCGATGGGGTCGATGACCCACAGCGACTCGGCCGTGCTCATCACCTCGCGGTCGGGCGCCAGCTCTTCGCTCAGCCGCTGTTCGCCGGGCAGGCTGGCTTCCAGGCGCTCGCCGATCAGGGTGTCCACGGCGACGTCCACGTCGGTGACAAGCTCCTGGCCGTTCTTCAGCTGCTGATTGAAGGCTTGGCCATTCCTGGCCGCCACGATTTTCTCGCCGGCTTCCCGGGCGATGTCGACGGCAAGTTCGAGACGCTGCTGGGGGAGCATGGGCTTTCCTCGTCGCTCATGGACCTGCCAGAATAGCAGCCATGAGGCGTTCTGCCGAACGGGGTGTCCGTGCCCACCTGCCCCGTATTCACCTACATGGAAAGGAGCATGCCATGCTGGCCCCGACGCCCGAGCAGTACCGGCGCCTGAACGAGATGGCCGAGGCCTGGCGGCAACGGCAGGGCGCCGCGCTCGAAGCGACACCGGCCGCCAACCCGCTGCTGGATGTCGATGCGCTGTGCTTTCAGGCCAGCCCCGACCAAGGCGAGGCGTCTGTCGGGCGCGACTACCTGGTGGGCGCCCTCGTCAGCCCCGTCTCGCTGTCGCTGGTGCTGTTTCCTGCCTTTGCCAGCGCACGGGCGCCTGCGGAAGGTGAGCGGAGAGCGTTCGATCTACCCTCGGGCCGCTATCCCTTCGTTGCCGAAGTGCTGGACGCTGATCTCTGGCTGTGGCGCTGCGAGCTGCTCGACGATCTGAGCGACCTGGAGTCCCGCGAGGAGGGTAGCCGTCTGGCCCAGCGGCTGATGGAAAAGGTCATGACCCCCGCTGCTGATGGATAAGACTTCCGGCGGGCTGGTCGTGGCAGTGACCCCCGGCTTATGCTGGGGATCAGGTCTTCCATCCTCGTGTAGAAGGATTTACCCATGAGTAATACAACCGCTACCGTGCCACGCGTCGCCCTGGTGACGGGAACCGCCAGCGGCATCGGCGAGGCCGTGGTGCATCAGTTTCGCGAGCTCGGTCATCAGGTGCTGGCCGTCGACTTCAACGATCAGGCCAGGGCCAAGGCCGATGCCGTGGGTGCGGCGTTCTTCCAGGCCGATCTCAGCGACGGTGAGGCGTGCAAGGCGGCCGTGGCGGAGGCGATCAAGCGTTTCGGCAAGGTCGATATCCTGGTCAACAATGCCGGCATTCAGCACGTCTCGCCGATAGAGGACTTTCCCGAGGCCAAGTGGCGCCAGATCATCGATCTGATGCTGACGGCGCCTTTCCTGCTGACCCAGGCCGTATGGCCTTCCATGCGCGAGAACGGCTGGGGGCGTATCGTCAACATCGCCTCGGTGCATGCCCAGGTCGCCTCGCCGGGCAAGTCGGCCTATATCAGTGCCAAGCACGGCATGATCGGACTGACCAAGACGGCGGCGCTGGAGGGCGGCCCCCAGGGCATCACGGCCAACGCCATCTGTCCGGCCTACGTCAAGACACCGCTGGTGGAGAACCAGATCGCCGATCAGGCCCGGCTGCACAACATGGACGAGCAGGACGTGGTGCAGCAGATCATGCTCAAGAATGCCGCGGTGAAGCGCCTGATCGATCCCGAGGAAGTGTCGGCGCTGGTGGCCTACCTGGCCTCGGATGCGGCAGGCGCGGTGACCGGCTCGAGCTGGAATATTGATCTTGGTTGGACGGCTCAATGACATATGCCCGCGGCTTTTCCGGCGACAGGTCTCGCGGAGGCGCTGTGAACCCATCCCTGGGCGCTATATTTGCCTTCCCTGGCAAATAACCTCCGCTACGACCTGTCCCCGGCGCCGCTCGCCTGGGTGGCGCTAAGCCAGTGCAGGGCCTTGCTGAACAACGACTACCGCCGCACCGGGCGCTTCTGCAGTTTGCGTTGCAGGGTGCGGCGGTGCATGCCCAGGGCGCGGGCGGTGGCGGAGATGTTGCCGTCGTGTTCCTGCAGCACCTTCTGGATGTGCTCCCAGGCGATGCGGTTGATCGAGGGCGGCGATTCCGCCACTTCGGCATCCGGATCGCCCTGCTGCTGGTCGAGGGCCGCGAGGATCTCGTCGGCATCGGCCGGCTTGCACAGGTAGTTGACGGCGCCGAGCTTGATCGCCTCCACCGCGGTGGCGATGCTCGAGTAGCCCGTCAGCACCACGATGCGGCAACTGGGCACCATGTTGAGCAGTTCGGGCAGCAGCTTCAGGCCCGAGCTGTGCTCCAGCTTGAGGTCCAGGGTGGCCAGCTCGGGGCGGTGGCGGCGGGCCAGGCTCAGCGCCTGCTCCGCGTCGTGGGCCACCAGCACCTCGTATCCGCGCCTGCCCAGGGCGCGTGACAGCACGTGACAGAACATTTCGTCGTCATCGACGATCAGCAGGCGTGTTTCGGCGTCTTGCATGGCGTCCTCGTCGCTCAGGGCTCGCTGTGCGGCAGGATCACTTCGGTCAGCGTCCCCCCGTCAGGATGATTATACAGGCTAACACCGCCGCCGAAGCGGTTGATGGTGGCGTGGGTCAGGAACAGGCCGATGCCGAGCCCCTTGCTCTTGGTCGAGACGAAGGTTTCGCCTAGTTGGTCAGCGATGTCCAGGCTGACGCCGGGGCCGTGGTCGCGAATGTCGATGATGGCCTCTTCGTCGTTCCAGTCCAGGCGAATGCTTACGTCGTCGGGGTTGGCATCGGCAGCGTTGTTGAGCAGGTTGGTGATGGCCTGATCCAGCGTGGTGTCGACCTTGAGCCAGGGCGTACCGCGCTGCTCGGCGATCTCCAGGCGATGGCTGACGTCGGGACGCAGCACCAGCCAGCGCTGCACGACGCCTTGCAGCCACTCCCGGGCATCGCACACCTCGGGTTCGGCCATGCGCCTGCGGTCGGTGCTTTCCACCAGGTGGCGCAGGCGCGACTTGCACACGTCCACCTGGCGGCGCAGCAGCTCGATGTCCTCGATCAGTGCGGGGTCGTCCTTGGCGTCTTCGCGCATCTCGCTGAGCAGTACCGCCATCGTCGACAGCGGTGTGCCCAGCTCGTGGGCGGTGCCGGCCGCCTGGGTGGCCACCGCCACGATCTGCTCGTTGCGCAGCGCCGCTTCGCGGGTCTGGGAGAGGGCCCGCTCACGGCTGCGCAGGGCGTGGGCCATCTTGTAGATGAAGAAGGTCACCAGGCCCGCCGAGAGACCGAAGTTGATCCACATGCCGAGGATGTGAAGATTGACCCCCACGGCGTCGTAGTAGTGGGCGAACTGAGGGACCGGGTGATAGACCCACATCAGCAAGGTGTACGACCCCATGGCGGCGCTGGCGATGATCCAGGCGTAGCGCCAGGGCAGGGTGGCGGCGGCGATGGTCACCGGCACCAGGTAGTAGTTGATGAAGGGGTTGCTGGAGCCGCCGGTGAGATAGAACAGCAGGGTGAGGCCGATGGTGTCGGCCAGCAGATGCAGCACGTACTCGGTGTGGCTGACCGCCCACTGGCGGCCCAGGCGCCACCAGGTGAAGAGGTTGACAAGCCCCATGCAGACGATCACCCCGATCACTGCCGCCACTTCGATCTCGAAATGCAGCAGTTCGACGCCGACGATGGTGGCGATCAGAAAGCCGGTCCAGGTGATGCCGCGTACCAGGGTCAGACGCACCAGGTTGCGGCTGGGGGTCGAGAGCGGCAGGGGCGGGGCGGTTGGCATGAGGGCTCCAGCGAAGAATCCGCCCACATGATACCTTGTCGTGCCTGCCGGCGGGCAGGTGGACGGCCTTGGCATGCGCTTTCGGCACGACTGGCCTACAACTGCGCGGGGCAAAGCCGTAGAATGCGGCCCACTGCTCATTCACGCACTGCCGCAGGCGGTGCCACTAGACGAATTCGAGACTGATGTCAGACGCCGATCTGGCCCGCGAAGTCGGGCTGCGTAGAACCTTTGCGATCATCTCGCACCCCGACGCGGGCAAGACCACCATCACCGAGAAGATGCTGCTGTTCGGAAATGCGATCCAGCTGGCCGGCTCGGTGAAGAGCAAGCGCAACGACCGCCACGCCACGTCCGATTGGATGAAGATGGAGCAGGAGCGGGGCATCTCCGTGACCACCTCGGTGATGCAGTTCCCCTACGGCGGCCGCATGGTCAACCTGCTCGACACCCCGGGTCACGAGGACTTCTCCGAGGATACCTACCGCACGCTGACGGCGGTGGACTCGGCGCTGATGGTCATCGACGGCGCCAAGGGCGTCGAGGACCGTACCATCAAGCTGATGGAGGTCTGTCGCCTGCGCACCACGCCGATTCTCACCTTCGTCAACAAGATGGACCGCGACATCCGCGATCCCATCGAGGTGATGGACGAGGTGGAGACGGTGCTGAACATCCAGTGCGCGCCGATGACCTGGCCGATCGGCATGGGTCGTCACTTCAAGGGGGTCTACCACCTCTACAACGACGTGATCCATCTCTATACCCAGGGCCAGGGCAGCCGTATCCCCGATGACAAGCGCATCGAGGGACTCGACAACCCCGAGGTCGACACGGTGCTCGGCGCGGAAGCGGCCGAGGAACTGCGCATGGAGGTGGAGCTGGTCCGTGGCGCTTCCCATGAGTTCGATCTCGAGGCCTACCGCCGCGGCGAGCTGACCCCAGTCTACTTCGGTACCGCCATGGGCAACTTCGGCGTGCGCGAGATGCTCGACGGCTTTGTCGAGTATGCTCCACCGCCGCAGCCCCGTGAGACCGATACCCGCACCGTCGAGGCCAACGACAGCCGCTTCACCGGCTTCGTGTTCAAGATCCAGGCCAACATGGACCCGAAGCACCGCGACCGTATCGCCTTCCTGCGGGTCTGTTCCGGCAAGTACGAGAAGAACATGAAGATGCGCCACGTGCGCATCGGCAAGGACGTCAAGATCGCCGACGCCCTGACTTTCATGGCCGCCGACCGCGCCCACGTGGAAGAGGCTTGGCCCGGCGATATCATCGGTCTGCACAACCACGGCACCATCCAGATCGGCGATACCTTCACCATGGGCGAGGACATGCGCTTCACCGGCATTCCCCACTTCGCCCCGGAGCTGTTCAAGCGCGTGCAGCTCAAGGACCCGCTGAAGCTCAAGGCGCTGCAGAAAGGCTTGCAGCAGCTCTCCGAAGAGGGCGCCACTCAGTTGTTCCAGCCGCTGGACAACAACGACTTGATCCTCGGCGCCGTGGGTACCCTGCAGTTCGACGTTGTCGCCCACCGGCTCAAGGAGGAGTACAAGGTCGACTGTGTCTACGAGCCGGTCAACGTGCAGACCGCACGCTGGATCTACTGCGACGATGCCAAGAAGCTCGAGGAGTTCAAGCGCAAGGCGAGCGCCAACCTGGCGCTGGATGGCGGTGGCTACCTGACCTACATTGCTCCAACAAGGGTCAACCTGCAGATGACCCAGGAACGCTGGCCGGAGATACGCTTCGCCGCCACCCGCGAACACTAGGCTTTGCCTGAAAACTGCCTGCGCTTGGCCATACGGCGTTAAAAAACAGCTCAAAGTACTCATTTACACTATGTAAACTCCGTCTTTTCGCTGTTTTTTGCCTTGTCTGGCCTTCGCTCGCCGACTTTTCAGACCAAGCCTAGCCATCATCCCTTCGTCAGGGACGACGAAGGAGCTGCCAAGGAGAGCGACGTGCTGATCGACGCCCACTGCCACCTCGACTTCGAGGCCTTCGACGATGACCGCGAGGCGATGTTCGAACGCGCCAGGGCGGCCGGTGTCGGCCATTTCCTGGTGCCGGGCACGACCCGTGAGAGGTGGCCCGCCGTGCTGGCGCTGGGCGAGCGTGATGACGTGCACGTCAGCCTGGGGCTGCATCCCTACTTCATGCACGAACACGGCGAAGGCGACGTCGAGGCGTTGGCTCGCTTGCTGGACGAACACCCCGAAGTGCGGGCGCTGGGCGAATGCGGTATCGATGCGCGCTTCGAGGAGGCCCTCGACGACCAGTGGCAGCTGTTCGATGCCCAACTGCGGCTGGCCAAGGCGCGCCGGCTGCCGGTGGTGATCCACTGCGTGCATGCCAACGACAAGGTCTCCAAGCGCCTGCGTCAGCTGGACCTGCCGGCGGGCGGCTTGATTCACGCCTTCGCCGGCTCGCCGGACCAGGCCTGGAAGTTCCTCGATCTCGGCTTCGTGGTGGGGTTGGGCGGTGCGGTCACCTACGAGCGCGCCCAGCGCCTGTGGCGCGCAGTGAAGAGCCTGCCTGAGGATGGTTTCGTGCTGGAGACCGACAGCCCCGACATGCCGCTGTGCGGCTACCAGGGGCAGCGCAACGAGCCGGCGCGGATCGTTCAGGTGTGTGAGATGGTGGCCAGGCTGCGCGGCGAGACGCCCGAGGCGGTCGCCGCTCAGAGCACGGCGACCGCTGGGCGAGTCTTCGGCTTGGACCTGGGCGAGGGTGCGGCCTAGGCCAGACTCTCCGGATCGAGCCGTTCGATCGGGTAGGGCAGAGGCAGCGGGGTCACGCTACGATTCTCGATGCTGAGCGGGCCGATCTCCTCACGGGTGGTGAGCACGGCGAGCAGCTCGACGCCACCCTCGTTGTCGCGCTCCGCGGCGATCACTTCCCCGGCACTCTTGCCGTTCTCGTCAACGATGGCGCTGCCCAGTTCCGGCAGCTGTTCGCCCTCAAGCCGACAGTGCGCCAGTCGCTTCTTCACCTGGCCGCGAAAGTGCGCGCGAGCCACCACCTCCTGGCCGGTGTAGCAGCCCTTCTTGAAGCTGATGCCACCCAGCGCCTCCCAGTTGATCATCTGCGGCAGCAGAGCGTCCTGGTGGGCGGCGGTGAGCCAGGCGAGCCCGGCCCGGATGTCCTGCAGGCACCACTCGGCGTTGCCGACCAGAGGCGCCTCTTCGGCCAGGGCGCTGGCCGTTGCGGCAGCCTGCTCCCGGGGTAGGCAGATCAACACGCGTGGCTGCGGCCCGGGATGAGCCAGTAGCTGGCGCTCCTCATCGCCGGCCTGATGCCACAGGCTGGGGGCTGCTGTGTCGAGATACCCGGCCGCGACGGCCGGTGCGTCGGCACCGATCAATCCCAGCAGGGCCAGGTCGTCGCGAACCGCGAGTTCGCTCTTGTAGAACGGGGCGAACTTCTTCAGGTGATCGCGCAGCGGCTCCACCAGGTCACGGTGCAGGATCAGACGGTAGCGTTCGGGGCTGATGCGCAGCAGCTGGGCGTTGGCCAGCATGCGGCCCTTGGCGTTGCAGAAACAGGTCAAGGGGGCGAAGTCGCCCTTGGCCAGCTCGACCTGAGCGCTGGTCTGGCCCTGCAGCAGCTTGTCGGCAGCCTTGCCGATCACGTCGAGTACGGCGAGGTGGACGAGTGGCGTCACCTTGACGTTCGCCGCGGCCTGCTGGACGGGCTCGCCGATCTCGAACTCGACCCGTGAATCGCTCGTACGGCGCCCCTCCAGGGCGGTTGTCCAATCACTCATTATGCCTGTGGCTCCAGGTCGTCATGTCGGGGATATATCGTCGGTATGCGGGCGGCGAGGGCGGATTGCAAGCGGTGTCGCACCGCAACGCTCATGTTAGACTGCTTATTACCTTATTCCACGGTAGGGAGTCATGCATGCCGCATCAGTCGCTCGATTTCACCGGTGTGGAAAACGCCGACCAGGTGAATCGCATCACCACCGCCCTGATGATGGTAGATGGAGTGGAGAGTGCCGAGGTGGGGCGCCACGGTGCCGAGGTGGAAGGCCGCGTCAGTCGCGAGGCGCTGATCCGTGCCGTCGAGGCGCTCAAGCTGCCCATCCAGATCAAGTAGCCCCATCCAGCCGCACCCATCCAGCTTCAGAGCGGAGCGTATAATGAAAGAGACCATCGAAATCGTCAGCGAGCGGAATCGTATCTTGCGCCAGCGGGTGCGGATAGCGGGCTTCGAGGATCTTTATGTCGACGTGCCCAAGGCCTTCGGCGGCGAGGAGAGCGCCCCTGACCCCCACGACTACTTCGATCTCTCGCTCGGGGCCTGCAAGGCGATCACGGCGCAGATGTACGCCCAGCGCAAGCAGTGGCCGCTGGAGGGCGTCAGCGTCAGGGTCAATCGCGACGTCAGCGAGGAACGCAAGGGCATTTACCGACTCGAAGTGGTGATGACCTTTCACGGCATCGAGGACGAAGCGCAGCGCCTGCGGCTGGAGGAGATCAGCCACAAGTGCCCCATCCACCGCCTCATGACCAGTGCCACCGTGGAAGTCACCACGCGCAGTACCGTCGACGCGGCATGATGGCCGCCACGCTCCTATACTCACGGAGCTGCAGTACCGAGACGTGCTACTGATGCACGGTCTTGATGCATGGACCGGATGCACGGACCAAGACGAACCACTGAGACAGCAGGCGCCCCAGGGCGCCTGATGCATGCCTGGAGTCGCGATGAGCAAGCCGTTTCGCCTCAATTCGAAGTTCAAGCCCGCCGGTGATCAGCCAACCGCCATCGAGAGCCTGGTGAAGGGGCTGGAGGCGGGCCTGGCCCATCAGACCCTGCTCGGCGTGACCGGCTCGGGCAAGACCTTCACCATGGCCAACGTGGTGGAGCGGCTGCAGCGCCCGACCATCGTCATGGCGCCCAACAAGACCCTGGCCGCCCAGCTCTACGGCGAGTTCAAGTCGTTCTTCCCCGACAACGCCATCGAGTATTTCGTCTCCTATTACGACTACTACCAGCCGGAGGCGTACGTCCCCTCGTCGGACACCTTCATCGAGAAGGACGCCTCGATCAACGAACACATCGAGCAGATGCGGCTCTCGGCGACCAAGGCACTGCTCGAGCGGCGCGATGCGCTGATCGTGGTCTCGGTATCGGCGATCTACGGCCTGGGCGATCCTGACCAGTACCTGAAGATGCGCCTGCACTTCACCCGCGGCGAGCTGATCGATCAGCGCAGCTTCCTGCGGCGGCTGGCGGAGCTGCAGTACACCCGCAACGACATGGACTTCAAACGCGCTACCTACCGGGTGCGCGGCGACGTGATCGACATCTATCCGGCCGATTCCGACGAAGAGGCGGTGCGGGTGGAGCTGTTCGGCGACGAGATCGACTCGATTCGCCTGTTCGATCCGCTTACCGGCGAAACCCGCGGCGAGGTGCCGCGCATGACGATCTATCCCAAGAGCCACTACGTGACGCCGCGTGAGACCATCATCTCAGCCGCCGAGCGGATCAAGGCCGAGCTGGTCGAACGCCTCGAATGGCTGCGCAAGAACGACCGCCTGGTGGAGGCGCAGCGGTTGGAGCAGCGCACCCTTTACGACCTGGAGATGATGAACGAGCTGGGCTACTGCAACGGCATCGAGAACTACTCGCGCTACCTTTCAGGGCGCAATCCCGGCGAGCCGCCGCCCACCTTCTTCGACTACCTGCCCGACGACGCGCTGCTGTTCATCGACGAATCCCACGTCAGCGTTCCCCAGGTGGGCGGCATGTACAAGGGCGACCGCTCGCGCAAGGAGACGCTGGTGGAGTACGGCTTCCGCCTGCCCTCGGCGCTGGACAACCGCCCGATGACCTTCGAGGAGTGGGAGAGCATCAGTCCGCAGACGATCTTCGTCTCGGCCACGCCGGGGCCCTACGAGGCCGAGCACGCCGGTCAGGTGGTAGAACAGGTGGTGCGTCCCACCGGCCTGGTCGACCCGGAGATCGAGGTGCGCCCGGCCTCGACCCAGGTCGATGATCTGCTCTCCGAGATCCGCCTGCGTAGCGAAGTGGGCGAGCGGGTGCTGGTCACTACCCTGACCAAGCGCATGGCCGAGGATCTCACCGAATATCTCGACGAGCATGGCGTGCGGGTGCGCTACCTGCACTCCGACATCGACACCGTGGAGCGGGTCGAGATCATCCGCGACCTGCGTCTGGGCAACTTCGACGTACTGGTGGGTATCAACCTGCTGCGTGAGGGGCTCGACATTCCCGAGGTATCGCTGGTGGCGATCCTCGATGCCGACAAGGAGGGCTTCCTGCGCAACGAGCGTTCGCTGATCCAGACCATCGGCCGGGCGGCACGCAACGCCAACGGCAAGGCGATCCTCTATGCCGACAGGATGACCGACTCCATGCGCCGCGCCATCGACGAGACCGAGCGGCGCCGCGCCAAGCAGATCGCTCACAACGAGAAGCACGGCATTACACCCACCACCGTGACCCGTTCGGTGGCCGACATCATGGAGGCGGCTCAGGCGCCGGGGCGCAAGGGCAAGGGCCGGCGCAGCGAGCGCAAGGTGGCCGAGGGTGCGGCGATCTACGATCTCGGCGAGCTCTCGCCGACCGATCTGGCCAAGGAGGTCTCGCGGGTCGAGGACGCCATGTTCGAGGCGGCCCAGAACCTGGAGTTCGAGGAGGCGGCCAGGCTGCGCGACCGGCTGCATGAGCTTAAGGAGCGGCAGCTGGCTCTGGGATAGTCCGCCCGCTCGAGGCTTTCCGTCGACAGGGCTATGAGGGGGCGCTGTGAACCCATCCCTGGGCGCTACTTTTGCCATCCATGGCAAAAGACCCCCTCTACGCCCTGTCCCCGGCGCCTCTCGCTGCGTTCCCGCATTATTCTCAACCGGAGTAACGATGCCCGAAGGCCCTGAGATTCGCCGTGCCGCCGACCGGCTGCACGAGCAGCTTGCCGGCAGGCGGCTGGAGTCCGTGTGGTTCGCCTTCCCCGAACTGGCCGCCGAGGCCGACTCGCTGATGGGGCGGGAGGTCACGGCGGTGGACAGCTGGGGCAAGGCGCTGCTGACCCGCTTCGACGACGGTCGCGTGCTCTACAGTCACAACCAGCTCTACGGCGTATGGAAGCTCCACGACGCCGAGCGCGAACCCGATACCCAGCGCTCGCTGCGCGTACGGCTGACGGCGGCAGGGCGCTCGGCTAGCCTCTACAGCGCCTCCGACGTCTCGCTTTGGCCGGCCGAGAGGCTCGCCGAGCATCCGTTTCTCTCCCGTCTCGGCCCCGATCTGCTGACCCACGGGGTCACGCCGGAGCAGGCCATGGCGCGTTTGAGCGAGCCGCGCTTCGTGCGCCGCCGGCTGGGCGGGCTGCTGCTCGATCAGGCGCCCTTCGCCGGCATCGGTAACTACCTGCGCTCCGAAATTCTGTTCTTCGCCGGGCTACCGCCCACGGCCCGGGTCGTCGACCTGAGCGAAGAGCGATTGGAAGGGCTGTCGCACACCATCCTAGCCGTGACCCGACAAGCCTATGAACAGGCCGGCGTGACCAACCGCGCCGAGTGGGCAGCCGCTGCCAGGCGGCAGGGGGAAAGCCGGAGGCTTAGTCGCTTTGCCGTGTTCGAGCGCGACGGGCGGCCATGCCACGCCTGCGGCACTCCGATCGAGCGGCTAATGATCGCCTCGCGTCGGCTCTATCGCTGCCCGAGTTGTCAGCTTGATTGAACGGGTTACATCGCTAGCATTTATACCGTTATCTTTCTATTCCGCGTCATCGCAGACGGCGAGTGACGCCGCCCGGCCATGCCGCCTTGTCAGGCAGGCATGACCGGGCCGGTGGGGAGCCTCAGGCAACTGGGCGTCACTTCTTGCGTCTGAACAACGAGCGGCCCATCTGCTTGGCGGAGAGCTTGGCGCTGTGCAGCCCGCTGGAGTCGCCCTTGAGCATCGAGGCGAGGTAGCTCTTGGCCTGCTCGAACTCGATGTGCGGGGGCAGGGGGGCGATATCGCTGTCGGTATAGGCGTTGATAACCACCGGGCGGTCGGCAGTGAGGGCCTCGTCCCACACCCGGTCGATGTCGTCGGGCTCGCGCATGACCAACCCCTTGAAGCCGAGGAGCTCGGCGTACTGGTCGTAGCGGAATTCGGGCAGATCCTGAGAGGTGTCGAACTTGGGGTCGCCCTCCATCACCCGCTGCTCCCAGGTCACCTGGCTCAAGTCATGGTTGTTGAGCACCAGCACGATGCAGCGGGGGTCTTCCCACTCCTGCCAGTACTTGGCCAGGGTGATCAGGGCATTGTTGCCCAGCATCTGCATGGCGCCGTCACCGACCAGCGCGATGGCGGGGCGGTTTGGGTGACAGAACTTGGCGGCGATCAGGTAGGGCACGCCATTGCCCATCGAGGCCAGCCCACCGGAAACGGAGCCCAGCATGCCGCGGCGGATCTTCAGGTTACGCGCGTACCAGTTGGTGGCGCTGCCCACGTCGCAGGTGAGCATGACGTCGTCCGGCAGGCGCGGCGATAGGCGCTGGAACACGAGCTGCGGGTTGATCGGCGTGGCCTCGGTGGCGGCACGCGCTTCGGTCTTCTCCCACCAGTCGTCGATCCAACCCTGCACCTGCTTGCGCCACTTGCTGTTGCGCTTGCGCTTGATGCGTTCGGCCAGCGCTGCCAAGGTGGCGCCGGCGTCGCCATGCAGATTGACCTCGGTGGGGTAGCGCACGCCCAAGGCTTCCGGCACTACGTCGATCTGGATGGCGCGGGCCTGGCCCGGTTCGGGCAGGAACTCCACATAGGGGAAGCGCGTGCCCACCATCAGCAGGGTGTCGCACTCCCTCATCATGCGGTCGCTGGCTTCGGTGCCGAGCAGGCCGATGGAACCGGTCACGCCGGGCAGGTCGTCGGGCACCATGGTCTTGGCCAGTATCGCCTTGGCGATGCCTGCACCGGTCAGGTCGGCCACGCGGATCAACTCGTCCACGGCATGCTTGACCCCGGCGCCGGCCAGGATGGCGACCTTCTTGCCGGACTTCAGAATCTCCGCGGCGGCGTCCAGGTCGGCACTTTCGGGCAACTGCTGGGGAAACTGGTAGCCGACGCCGGAGAATACCGCGCCATGCTCCCTGGGCGGGTCCTCCATGGGGAGGTCCTGCACATCGTTGGGCAGGATCACGCAGGTCACGGTGCGGCGGGCGATGGCGATGCGCAGCGCCTGATCGATGACGTGGCGGGCCTGGGCCGGCTCGGTGACCATCTGCACGTATTCGCTGGCGACGTCCTTGAACAGCGCCATCAGGTCCAGCTCCTGCTGATAGTCGGTGCCGAGGCTCTTGCGCGCCTGCTGGCCGACGATGGCCACGGTGGGCATGTGGTCCTTGCGCGCATCATAGAGGCCGTTGAGCAGGTGCACCGCACCGGGGCCGGAGGTGGCTACGCAGACGCCGACCTCGTCGCTGAACTTGGCATGTGCGCAGGCCATGAAGGCCGCCACTTCCTCGTGGCGGGGCTGGATGAGGCGGGGGTTGCCATCGGCGCGGCGCAGGGCGGACATCACGCCGTTGATACCGTCGCCTGAGTAGCCGTACAGCCGCTCCACACGCCATTCGCGCAGGCGGGAGACGAGAAAATCGGACACGGTGGGTTGCATGATCGGCTCCTTGATCGTGGCGGGTTCGAATCCATGATTGTGCTAAGGGCAGCGTAGAACCGGCGCGGGATGCAGACAAATTAGAACATTTATACCGTTATCTTGCTGTATGATCGTCGACGAGGTTCGACCTTGGCGGCATGAACCTGTCTAGCAGGCCGCGATACGGTATAATTCGCCCCCGTTCGAACCCGCCGCTTCGCACTTGCGAATCCAGAAGCGGGCATGCCGACACTGCCGAGGAGTTCCTTGCACATGACCGTGATCCGCCAGGACGATCTGATCCAGAGCGTCGCCGACGCCCTCCAGTACATCTCCTACTACCATCCCAAGGATTTCATCGACGCCATGGCGGCGGCGTACGAGCGGGAGGAGAACCCGGCGGCCAAGGACGCCATCGCCCAGATCCTGATCAACTCGCGCATGTGCGCCATGGGCCACCGCCCGATCTGTCAGGACACCGGCATCGTCACCGTGTTCGTTCATGTGGGCATGAACGTGCGCTGGGACGCCGAGATGAGCCTCGACGACATGATCAACGAAGGCGTGCGTCGCGCCTACCAGCTGCCCGACAACGTGCTGCGTGCCTCGGTGCTGGCCGACCCGGACGGCGCGCGCAAGAACACCGGCGACAATACCCCGGCGATCATTCACCACAAGATCGTGCCCGGCGACACCGTCGAGGTGCACGTGGCGGCCAAGGGTGGCGGCAGCGAGGCCAAGTCCAAGTTCGCCATGCTCAACCCCTCCGATAACGTGGTCGACTGGGTGCTCGAGCAGCTGCCCAAGATGGGTGCCGGCTGGTGTCCGCCCGGCATGCTCGGCATCGGCATCGGCGGTACCGCCGAGAAGGCCATGGAGATCGCCAAGGAGGCGCTGCTCGATCCCATCGACATCCAGGAGCTGCAGGCTCGAGGCCCGTCCAACCGCGCCGAGGAGCTGCGTCTTGAGCTGTTCGACAAGGTCAACAAGAGCGGTATCGGCGCCCAGGGCCTGGGTGGTCTGACCACGGTGCTCGACATCAAGGTCAAGGACTACCCGACGCACGCCGCCAACAAGCCGGTGGCGATCATTCCCAACTGTGCCGCCACCCGTCATGCGCACTTCACCCTGGACGGCTCCGGCCCGGCGGCACTGCCGGTGCCCAAGCTGGAAGACTGGCCGGAGATCACCCGTGAGGCCGGCGACAACGTCAAGCGCGTGAACCTGGATACGGTCACGCCGGAAGAAGTGCTGACCTGGCAGCCGGGCGACACCCTGCTGCTCAACGGCAAGCTGCTCACCGGCCGCGATGCCGCGCACAAGCGCATGGTCGACATGATCGCCAAGGGCGAGTCGCTGCCGGTGGATCTCAAGGGCCGCTTCATCTACTACGTTGGCCCGGTGGATCCGGTTCGCGACGAGGTGGTCGGGCCGGCCGGTCCTACTACCGCCACGCGCATGGACAAGTTCACCCGTACCATGCTGGAAGAGACCGGTCTGCTGGGCATGGTAGGCAAGGCCGAGCGCGGTCCGGCCGCCATCGAAGCGATCCGCGACAACAAGGCGGTCTACCTGATGGCGGTGGGCGGCTCCGCCTACCTGGTGGCGCAGGCGATCAAGAAGTCCCGCGTGGTGGGCTTCGCCGACCTGGGCATGGAAGCGATCTACGAGTTCGAGGTCGAAGACATGCCGGTCACCGTGGCGGTCGACAGCCAGGGCACCTCGGTGCACCAGACCGGCCCTGCCAAGTGGAAGGAGATCATCGCCGAGCGCGCATGATGTCGGTACGAAATCTCTAGTGCCATAGGTAAACGGCCCCGCCAACTGGCGGGGCCGTTGTCGTCTAAGGTATGCTTCAGATTACTGTTTTTACAGGGAGAGGTCATGGCATCCTGGCTGTTCGGCCTGGCGATATTCATGGTACACCTGCTGGGTTTCGTCTCGGCGGTCCTGGCGCTGCTTTCCAGCCGCACCTCGCAGGGGGCCGTGGCCTGGATCATCTCTCTCGTCACCTTTCCCTACCTGGCGGTACCCGCCTACTGGATCTTCGGTCGGCCGCGTTTTTACGGTTACGTTTCTGCCCGCGGCGAGCGCGATACCGTACTGCGGCGAATTCTCGCTCGCTATCGGGAGCGGCTGGAGCCGTTCCTGGCCTATACCCGCAACCCCGATATCCGCGCCGTGGAGCAGCTGGCCATGATGCCGTTGACCAGCGGCAATCAGGCCGAGCTGCTGATCGACGGCAAGGCCACGTTCGACAGCCTGTTCGCCGGCATCGATTCCGCCCGCGACTATGTGCTGATCCAGTTCTTCATCGTGCGCAACGATGCGCTGGGACACCGGCTCAAGGAGCACATGCTGCGCGCCGCACAGCGAGGGGTTCGGGTCTACTTCCTGTTCGACGAGGTCGGCAGTCGTAAGCTTTCCGAAGGTTATCTGCATGAGCTGAAGGAAGGGGGCGTGGAGGTCAGTGCGTTTCGCTCCTCACGAGGCTTCAAGCATCGCTTCCAGCTCAATTTCCGCAACCACCGCAAGATCCTCGTCGTCGACGGCAACGAGGGTTGGCTCGGCGGTTTCAACGTTGGGGTGGAGTACCTGGGCCAGCATCCGCGGCACGGCCCCTGGCGCGATACCCATCTCAAGCTCACCGGCCCCAGCGTGCTGGGGCTGCAGGAGGCGTTCTGGGAGGATTGGCACTGGGCCACGGGGGCGGTGCTCAACCTGAGCTGGGAGCCGCATATCACCTGCGAGGAGTGCCACAACGTGGTGATCGTGCCCTCGGGGCCTGCCGACCGTCAGGAGACGGCCAGTCTGCTGGTGCAGCATGCCATCCACAGCGCCCATGAGAGGCTGTGGGTCACGAGCCCCTATTTCGTTCCCGATCAGGGCGTGCAGGATGCCCTGCGGCTTGCCGCCATGCGCGGCGTCGACGTGCGCATCATGATGCCCGAACACCCCGATCATCTGCTCATTTACCTTTCGGCCTTTTCGTTCCTGCCCGATATGGTGCGGGCTGGGGTCAAGGTGTATCGCTATCAGCCGGGCTTTCTGCACCAAAAGGTAATTCTCATCGACGACAGCGCGGCATCGGTGGGTACGGTGAATCTCGACAACCGCTCGTTTCGCCTGAATTTCGAGATCACCGCCTTCATTCCCGACCGGCGTTTTGCCGCCCAGGTGCGCCTGATGCTGGAGCGCGACTTCGCCGATTGCCGCCGCATCGGCTACGACGAGCTGCAGAATCGCCCCCTGTGGAGCAAGCTCGTCTCGCGGGCGGCCTATCTCACGGCGCCCATTCAGTAGCGCTGCGATAGTCGTGCTGGGCGCGGCCGAAGTCGCTTGGGTTAAGTAGGCAGCTGGGGTAAATTAGGCAACGCCTAACATTCTCTCATTTCTGAGTTTTTGTGCAGGGCACCCAACTTGATTTGCGATTGCTGTGAGCGGGAGTCCCGGTGAACCTCGAGACAAAATGGCTGGAAGATTTCGTGGCCTTGGCCAACACCCGCAGCTTCTCCGCCTCCGCCCGGCAGCGCCATGTCACCCAGCCGGCCTTCAGCCGCCGGATTCGATCCCTGGAGCAGGCCGTGGGTGTGACCCTCGTCGACCGCTCCACCACGCCCATCAACCTGACGCCGGAAGGGCAGCTGTTCCTGGTCACGGCGCGCAATCTGGTGGAGCAGCTCAACGAGTGCCTAGGGCATCTGCGCGGCGTTTCCATGGCGCGCGAGGCGCTGGACATCGTCGCCGCCCACTCCCTGGCACTGAGCTTCTATCCCGAGTGGATCTCGCGGCTGCAGGAAGGGCTGGGTGAGCTGCCCACGCGCCTCGTGGCCATGAACGTAGGCGAGGCGATTCACGTGCTGCGTGAGGGCAACTGCGATCTGATGCTGGCCTACCACGACCCGTACGCGACGATGCAGCTCGATGCGGAGGTGTTTCCCTCGTTCTCCATCGGCCAGGTCAAGATGCTGCCCATCAGTCTCCCCGATGCCAAGGGGCGGCCGCGCTTCAGCCTCGAAAGCAAGGAGACGATCCCCTATCTGGCCTATACCCAGGGTGCTTTCCTGGGGCGCAGCGTGCGCATGCTGCTCAAGAACGATCCACTGCGCCTGCGCCTGCGCACCGTCTACGAAACCGCCATGGCGGAAGGGCTCAAGGGCATGGTGCTGCAAGGGGTGGGGCTGGCCTGGATTCCCGACTTCTGCGTGCGCGAAGAGCTCAAGAGCGGCAAGCTAGTACGCGCCGGCGGTGAGCAGTGGGACGTGCCGCTGGAGATCCGTCTCTACCGCTGCTCGTTGGTGCACAAGCCGGGGGTCGAGAAGCTGTGGAGGCAGATGATGAAGCTGCCCCGGGACTTCCTCCAAGCCTGAAAAGCCTGGCTTTCCTGCTGCGCTCGCCAGGCCGGCCCCCGGCGGATTGTCGCTATCCTCATGTAGGCCACTACACTCCGGTAGCTCCACTCCGGCGGTGACCGGCCTGCCTTCGCTCGCGACGGAAAATCCCGTTCTTTTCCAGGCAAGCGTTTTCTATCCCTGTTTCAGATCCCGCCGAAATCGGCCGGCAGGCCGAGAAAATTCTGGATGATGAAGAAGTGATCCTCGAACAGGCTGTCCGGTTCGAGTTCGGCCAGCGGTACCCAGCGGGCGTGGTCGCCGCCCTTGACTGGCTTGAGCTGGGGCAGCTGCTGGTCGGGGCGCAGGGCGAAGTAGAAGGCTTCGGCCAGGGTGCGGCCACGCCAGCTGCGGTGGGGTTCGTCGAACAGTCGCTGGCCGCGCAGCGAGCCCTTGAGCACCGGTTCCGGCACCTTGAGCCTGACCCGTTCGCGCAACTCGCGCAGGCAGGCGTCGAGCAGACGCTCGTGAGGGTTGATGAAGCCGCCGGGCAGCGCCAGCAGCCCTTTCCCCGGAGCTGCGGTACGCCGCACCAGCAGCACGTGACCCGACTGCACCACTACGGCGTTCACCGTGACGAAGATAGGGGGGTAGGGGGCGTTGGCCCAGGCCTGGCGATACTGCTCCAGCAGTTTCTGCTCTTCCATCAGCTGCAGGTGTGCCTCTTCGCCGGCGAAATCCCGTAGCGCCTCGCAGACGCCGGGCGGCAGGTCATGGGTGGCGCCGGTGCTGAGGTAATCCTCGGTGGAGGAGGGGGAGCGGAACAATCGCTCGCGGATCTGGCTGGCCGAAATGCCTTCGACCAGCGGCACGCTGACCGATTCCCACTGGGGAAACAGCGAAAGATAGTAGCTCGACTGGCCGCGACTGGCGCCGATCAGGCCGATGCGTGGCAGGCGGGCGTGATGGTGGCCTGCTATGTCGCGCACCTTACGCTGTACGTCACGCACCCAGACGTCGTCGTTGTAGAGTGCATCCAGCAGCGGCACGATCTCGAGGCGCGCATTTTCCTCTTCGTCGAAACAGCTACGCAGCAGCGCCTGACGCTCGTCGAAGCGCCAGGGGTTGCGCAGCGAGCGCGCCTGCCAGGCCGACCCCACCAGGACGATCACTTGTCGCGCATGGCGCAGGGCCTCGTTGATTACCGCCAGATGTCCCAGGTGCGGCGGCTGAAAACGTCCGATGAATACGAGGCAGTCGAATTCGTGATCGGTATCGCTCATCGCGCTTCCTTGGCTGGTGGTTGGGCGCACCATTATGGGCGCGGGTGGCCTGGGGCTGCAACGCGGGGCCATGTGCCGACAGACGGCTTGCAGTAGCGTATGCTGAAATGACGGCCAAAGACGAAGGAGGCGTCGTGCACAGGTTTTCGATCCGGTTCTGGTGGAATACCGTTCAGCAAGCGATTTCTCTATGGCTGGAGCGCAATGCCTTCAGCTATGCCGGCTCGCTGGCTTTCTACACGCTCTTCTCGCTTGCGCCTACGGTCATCATTGCCGTAGCCGTGATCGGCATCGTCTTCGGTGAGGATGCCGCTCAAGGGCAGATCGTCGCACAGCTGCAGGGCACTCTGGGCGAGGAGGCAGCGAGGGCGGTGGAGCAGGCGGTGGCAGCGTCGCGCATCGAGCAGGCGGGTATCCTGCCGACGTTGCTGGGTGTCGGTGGCCTACTGGTGGGGGCGACTACGGTCTTCGCCCAGATGCAGTTCTCGCTCAATACCATCTGGGGCGTGACGGCCAAGCCCAGCCGCAACAGCGTGCTCATATTTCTCAAGCAGCGCCTGCTATCGCTCGCCGTGGTACTGGCGATCGGCTTCATCCTGCTGGTGTCGCTGCTGGTGGGGATCATGATTCGTGCCATGCTGCAGGCGGTGGGCGATGCCATGCCGCTGCTCGGCGCTCTGACGGCCGGCGCCGAGTTCCTGGTTGCCATGGCCGTGATCACGGCGCTGTTCGCTACCATCTTCAAGGTTCTGCCCGACGTGGTGCTGAGCTGGCGGGACGTGCTGCTGGGGGCCGTGGTCACCGCTTTGCTGTTCGCCATCGGGCGCAGTGCGATCGCCTCCTACCTGGCCTATACCGCGACCGCCTCGACCTACGGCGCCGCCGGCTCGGTGGTCATGATCCTGCTGTGGGTCTATTACTCATCCCTCATTCTTCTGTTCGGAGCGGCGTTCACTCGCAGCTATCTGCTGGCCAGAGGGCGCGAGGTGGTACCGCGCAACAGCGCCGTTCTCGTCAAGCGTGAGCTGGTGATGGATTGACGAACGGGCCGCGAGCGGTGACAGGCCGGGCGGATGCGCCGCCCGGCCCTGGCCGTACATAGCCTCAGTCGGCGAGGCGCTCGCGTGCCAGTTGATCCGCCACGGCGGCGGGGCTCTTGTCCTCGCTCTGCGCCCGGCCGAGAATCTCGTCCACCGTCTCGGCGATTCGCTCCACGTGGCGCATGACTGAGTCGCGGTTGTAGCGCTGGTGGCGCTGGGCCTCGACTTCGATGACGCCGCCGGCGTTGGCCACGTAATCGGGCGTGTAGAGAATGCCGCGGGCCTGCAATCGTCCGGCAACTGCCGCCGTCGCCAGCTGGTTGTTGGCTGCGCCGCAAATCACCTTGGCCTTGAGGCGCTCGGCTACCTCGTCGGTCAGTACCGCCCCGAGGGCGCAGGGGGCGAAGACGTCCACGTCGGCATCGAAAATGGCATCGGGCGTGACGCTCTCGGCACTCAGTTCGCTGACCAGCATGCCGAGGTTGTCGCGGTCGACATCGGTCAGTACCAGCTTGGCGCCGGCTTCGTGCAGCTCGCGGGCAAGGTGGGCGCCGACGTGACCGACCCCCTGGATGGCGACGCGCAGTCCTTGCAGGTCGCTGCGGCCGAGGCGATGGCGTACGGCACTCTTGAGCGCGCAGAAAACGCCGTGGGCGGTGAAGGGCGAGGGGTCGCCCGAGTTGCCGTCGTGGCCCAGCCCGCTGACATGTGACGTCTCCTGACGAATCAGGCGCATGTCCTCCTCGCCGCTGCCGGAGTCCTCGGCGGTGATGTATCGGCCGCCCAGCGATTCCACCAGCCGGCCCATGGCGCACAGCATGGCGGGGGTCTTGTCGCGCCGCGGGTCGGCGATGATCACGGCCTTGCCGCCGCCCAGGGGCAGGTCGGCCAGGGCCGACTTGTAGGTCATGCCACGGGAGAGACGCAGCACGTCGGTCAGAGCGTCCGCTTCGCTGGCGTAGGGGTAGATGCGCAGGCCGCCCAGGGCAGGGCCGCGGCGCGTGTCGTGGATGGCGATGATGGCGCGCAGGCCGCTGGCCTCATCGCCGCCGAAGACGATCTGCTGGTGATGGTCGAACTCGGGGTGGTCGAAGATCTGCATGGCGATATCTCCCTTGTGAGGATGCGTTGTTGTGATGTGGAGCGCAGTGGTTGGCACTGCTTCCGTTGGGCGGTCGTTGCTTGTGGCGTGACCGCATCCTTAGTATCACGGTTAGAGCATCCGTGCGCACCCATTTCAGTCAATGAGGAGACGAAAATGAGCAAACGCTGTGTGAAGGCGCTGGTGGCCGGCAAGGTGCAGGGAGTGTGGTACCGCCGTGCGGTTCAGGAGCAGGCGTTGCAGCACGGATTGACCGGCTACGCCAAGAATCTCCCTGATGGGCAGGTCGAGGTGCTGCTGTGCGGTAATGGCGAGGCGGTCAACCAGGTGTCAGCGTGGCTGTGGCAGGGGCCGCCCAATGCCCGGGTCACGCACGTCGAGCTGGAAGCGCTGGAGTGCCATGACCCGGACAACTTCGTCTGCCTGTGACCCGTGGAAGCTCTTAGCTTAGGGTGTCGGCTATCCACTCCACCACGGCTTCACCGTCCACTTCGAGGCATACTTCCACCAGGGGCGTCTGCGACCAGCGCTCCTGGATGAAGCCGCGCCCTTCGGGGGCGAACAGGGTCTGACCCTCGGCCAGACCTTCGGTGACGACCGCCAGATGCCCCGGGGCGGTGGTGAACAGCTCAGGGCGCAGCAGCCAGGCCAGCGCGCAGCTGTCGTGGGGGCAGCAGCCGTCGATGCCGAGGAATTCGCGATAGAAGTCGCGGTAGAAGGCGTAGCTGCCGGCCAGCACCTTGCCCAGCTCGCCCTGTCCCGCCTCGATGCGCTGCATGTGGGCCGGCGTCAGCACGCAACGGTGGGTCACGTCGAGCCCTACCAGAGTCAGCGGCCAGCCGGCGGTGAGCACGCGTTGGGCGGCGTGGGGGTCGTTGAACATGTTGGCTTCGGCCACCGGCGTGACGTTGCCGCCCTCGCGGACCGAGCCCCCCATGATCACCACCCGCTTGACCTTCTCGGTGAGCGCCGGGTCGAGCTGCAAGGCGGCAGCCAGGTTGCCCACCGGCCCGACCGCGACCAGGGTGACTTCGCCGGGACGCTCGTTGACGGTGTCGACGATGAACTGCGCGGCGCTGCGCGGATCCTTCTTGCCCTTCACCTCGGGCAGTTCGATGTTGCCCAGACCGTTGGCGCCGTGGATATGGGCCGGCGCGGGATGACGCGGCTTGACCATGGGGCCGGCAGCGCCCTGGGCGACGGGTACGTCGCCGCGCCCGGCCAGTTCGCACAGCAGCAGGCCATTATGGGTGGCGGTCTCGATGTCGACGTTGCCGTAGGTGGTGGTCAAGCCGAGCAGCTCGATGTCGGGATGACGTAGGGCGATGGCGATGGCCTGGGCGTCGTCGACGCCGGGGTCGGTATCGAAGATGATCGGGTGCGACACGTTGCCTCCTTGTGGGTGTCAGGCGCTCTGTGAGCCGGTGAGATATCGCTCGACCTCGTCGCGCGATGGAATGCTGTCGGCGGCACCGGGCTGCTGCACGCCGAGTGCGGCGGCGTGGGCGGCCAGCGCCAGGCAGTCGGGGACGCTGCGCTGTTCCTGCAGGGCCGCCATGAAATAGCCGATGAAGGTGTCGCCGGCGCCGGTGGTATCCACCGGCTCGACCGGCAGGGCGGGCTGGAAGTGGCGCTCGTCGCCCGCCTGGTGCCAGGCGCCCTCGCTGCCCAGGGTCAACACCGTTGCCGTTTGCGGCAGCCGTGTCTGCAGACCCTGAAGCAGCGCCTGGGCATCGCTGGTTTCGGGCAGGCCGGCCAGCCAGGCCGCCTCGCCGCGATTGACGAACAGCAACTGGCAGGCGTCGAGCGGCAGCTCCAGCACCGTGTCGGACATCGGTGCGGGATTGAAGGCGACCGCAAGCCCCTGCCTGCGCGCGCACTCGAGCAGCTCGGCCAGGGCGTTGCACTCGTTCTGCACCAGCAGCCAATCGCCGGGCTTGGCCGCTTCGCACAGGGCGTCGCGATGCCGACGCGTGAAGCCGTGGTTGGCGCCGGGAAACAGGATGATGGCGTTCTCGCCGCGATCGTCGACCTGGATGATGGCGTGTCCGCTGGGTTCGTCCACCAGCTCCACGTGGGTGACGTCGACCCCGGCGCGGGCCAGACGGTCCCGAGCCCAGGCGTCCTGGCGGCCCAGGCGGCCCCAATGACACACCTGGCCACCGGCCAGCGCCATGGCCAGCGACTGGTTGGCCCCTTTGCCGCCGAGGCCGAGGTGATAGCTACGGCTGGCCAGCGTCTCGCCGGGATGGACCAGGTGCGGCACGCGATAGAAGTGATCGAGATTGATCGAGCCCAGGTTGTGAAGCATGGAGTTGTGCAGCATGGTCATGCTCCGTCCCGCTGGGCCTTCCAGCGGCGCAGATTCTCACCGGTGAGCGTCACGATGCGCTGGCGGGCTTCCGGGGTGATCCAGGCATTGTGCGGCGTGACGATCAGGTTGAGCGGCTCGGCCAGGGCATCGAGCAGCGGATGGCCGTCCCGCGGCGGCTCCGCCGGCAGCACGTCGACACCGAGGCCGCCCAGCCGGCCTTCACGCAGTGCGGCAAGCGCCGCTTCTTCGTCGATGATGCCGCCGCGAGCGCAGTTGACCAGCAGGGCATCGGGCTTCAGCGTGGCGAGCAGGGCAGCGTCGACCAGGTGTCGCGTGGCGTCGGTGAGCGGGCAGTGCAGGCTGATGACGTCGGCCTCGGGGGCGAGTTCGGTGATCCCGGGGCGGGTATCGTTGCCCTCGTTACCGGGGCGGGCGGCAAAACTGACGCGCATGCCGAAGGCTTCCCCGAGGGCGCCCACGCGGCTACCCAGTTCGCCCTGGCCGACGATGACCAGGTGCTTGCCTTCGAGCTGCAGGGTGGCGTGGTCCATCAGACAGAAGAAGGCGCTAGCGTTCCAGCGTCCAGTCGCCACGTCGCGCTGATAGAGCGGCAGCCGGTTGGCCAGCGCCAGGATCAGCATCAGGCTGTGCTGGGCCACGCTGGCGGTGCCGTAGGCCGTGACGTTGCGCACGGCGATGCCGAGTCGCTCGGCGGTAGCCATGTCGATGTTGTTGGTGCCGGTGGCCAGCACGCAGATCAGCTTGAGTTCCGGCAGTGCCTCGAGGGTGGCGGCATCGAGCACCACCTTGTTGACGATGGCCACCTGGGCGCCGGCCAGGCGCTCGCGGCTCTGCTCGGTGGTGCTTGCCTCATGGACCTCCAGCGTCTCCACCTGCTCGCGAATGGCGGAGAGGTCGATATCGGGACCCAGGCTGGCGGCATCGAGTATCACGGCTTTCATGCTGAATTCCTTGTGTTGGTTCGCCGCGGCAGGGCTGGGACACGCCTTGCCAGGCACGTTATACTATCGGGCTTTCACGGCAGGCTTGGAATGTGCACCGCTCGACCCTATATCGCCGTTGGTTGCGCGCTGTCGAATCAGGAGTGAATTGAACCATGCCCATCTATGAATATCAGTGCAAGGCCTGCGGCCATCGTCTGGAGAAGCTCCAGAAGCTCAGCGCCGCCCCTCTGACCGACTGTCCTGCCTGTGAAGCACCGGCGCTTTCCCGCCTGGTTTCCGCGGCGGGCTTCCGTCTGGCCGGCGGCGGCTGGTACGAAACCGACTTCAAGTCCGGCAGCAAGAAGAACCTGGCCGGCGACTCCGCTGGCGGCGGCGGAGAGAGCAAAGAAAGCAAGGCGCCGGCCAAGGACGGCGCCGCGGCCTGACCGCGACCGACCCTTCAATCGATAACGTTACGAAACAGGATACGACATGCGCAGCCATTATTGCGGCCAGCTCAACGAGACCATGGTGGACCAGACGGTCACCCTGTGCGGCTGGGTTCACCGCCGCCGTGACCACGGGGGCGTGATCTTCCTCGACATGCGCGATCGCGACGGCATCGCTCAGGTCGTGGTCGACCCCGATACCGCCGAGGCCTTCGCCACTGCCGACCGTGCTCGCAGCGAGTACGTGCTGCGCATTTCCGGCCGCGTGCGTCTGCGCCCCGAGGGTACCCAGAACCCCAAGATGCCCACCGGCATGATCGAGGTGCTGGCCAAGGAGGTCGAAGTGCTGAACACGGCGGCCACGCCGCCGTTCCAGCTCGACGAACACGGCAAGGTCGGCGAGGAGGTGCGTCTCAAGCACCGCTACATCGACCTGCGCCGCCCGGAGATGATCGAGAAGCTGCGCCTGCGTTCGCGCATCTCGCATCACGTGCGCGCCTTCCTCGAGGGGCAGGGCTTCCTCGACATCGAGACGCCGATCCTGACCCGTGCCACGCCCGAGGGCGCCCGCGACTACCTGGTGCCGAGCCGCACCCATCCGGGCAGCTTCTTCGCGCTGCCGCAGTCGCCGCAGCTGTTCAAGCAGCTGCTGATGGTGGCCGGCTTCGACCGCTACTATCAGATCGCCAAGTGTTTCCGCGACGAGGACCTGCGTGCCGACCGTCAGCCGGAGTTCACCCAGATCGATATCGAGGCTTCCTTCGTCGAGGAGAACGATATCATGGGCGTGACCGAGGCCATGATCCGCGAGCTGTTCCAGGACGTGCTCGACGTGGAGCTGCCCGAGTTCCCGCGCATGAGCTGGGCCGAAGCCATGGACCGTTACGGCTCCGACAAGCCCGACCTGCGCATTCCGCTGATGCTGGTCGACGTCGACGACCTGATGAAACAGGTCGACTTCCAGGTGTTCTCCGGCCCGGCCAACGCTGCCGACGGCCGCGTTGCGGCGCTCAAGGTGCCGGGCGGGGCCAGCATGTCGCGCAAGGTGATCGACGACTACACCAAGTTCGTCGGCATCTACGGCGCCAAGGGCCTGGCCTGGATCAAGGTCAACGAGCGTGCCAAGGGTATCGAGGGGCTGCAGTCGCCGATCGTCAAGTTCATGGAGAACGTGATCGAGGAGCTGCTCGACCGCGTGGGCGCGGCAGACGGCGACATCGTCTTCTTCGGCGCCGACAAGGCCAAGGTCGTCAACGAGGCGCTGGGTGCGCTGCGGGTCAAGCTGGGCGAGGACCTCAATCTCTACACCCGCCCCTGGGCACCGCTGTGGGTGGTCGACTTCCCCATGTTCGAAGCCGACGACGCCGGTCGCCTGAGCCCGCTGCACCACCCGTTCACCTCGCCCTCGTGCAGCCCCGAGGAGCTCAAGGCCAACCCGGCGGGCGCGCTCTCGCGGGCCTACGACATGGTGCTCAACGGCACCGAGCTGGGTGGCGGCTCGATCCGTATCCACGACCAGCAGATGCAGAGCACCGTGTTCGAGATCCTCGGCATCGGCGAAGAGGAGGCCCGCGAGAAGTTCGGCTTCCTGCTCGACGCCCTGCACTACGGTGCGCCGCCCCACGGTGGCCTGGCCTTCGGCCTCGACCGTCTGGTGATGCTGATGGCGGGTTCGCGCACCATTCGTGAAGTGATCGCCTTCCCCAAGACCCAGAGTGCGGGCTGTCTGATGACCGACGCGCCGGGCGAGGTGAGCGGCGATCAGCTGCGCGAACTCAACATTCGTCTGCGCCAAAAGGCCAAGGCGGAAGGGCAGGAGTGAGTACACCAGCCTGCGATGCGATGAACGAGACCGGCGCCCATGTGGCGCCGGTTTCGCGATGCTGCCAGAGTGGCCGTGCCATGGGCGTGCGCAGCGCCCACGTGAGGGAGAACGTGTCGTGCTGATTCTCGGTATCGATCCCGGCTCGCGTACCACCGGCTACGGCGTGCTCGACGTCACTACGCCCAAGCCGCGCTACGTCGCCAGCGGTTGTATCCGTTTGCAGGACGTCGAGCTGCCTCAGCGTCTGGCGCGCATCTACGCCGGCATTGCCGAGCTGATCGGCGAGTATCGCCCCGGGGAGCTGGCCATCGAACAGGTGTTCATGGCCAAGAACCCCGATTCCGCCCTGAAGCTGGGCCAGGCGCGCGGTGCGGCCATCGTCTGCGCCGCCAATCACGGTCTGGCCGTGCATGAATACGGGCCGCGCCAGATTAAGCAGGCGGTGACCGGCAGCGGTGCGGCGACCAAGGCCCAGATCCAGCACATGGTGGTGGCGGTGCTGGGACTCGACGGTACGCCCCAGGCCGACGCCGCCGACGCGTTGGCCATCGCGTTGACCCATGCTCATGCCCGGCTGGGTCTGGTCACACAGGGTAGCTTCGGCGGCCATAGGACGCGTCGACGCGGCAGCTCCTGGCGCGACTTCCAGCCTTGAAAGCGCATTGACGCTTTAGGCAAAATAATTTTCGAACACCGTTTGTAGTGGGCTGGTCAGCCGCTTGAGCGACCAGTATAGTGGCGCCAGGAAGGCCGTGCGCCTTGGACGTATTCGCATCGGGAAACAATGCCGAATGATAGGACGCTTGCGTGGCACTCTGCTCGAGAAACAACCGCCCTGGCTGGTCGTGGACGTGGCAGGGGTCGGCTATGAGCTAGAGGCTTCGATGACCACGCTGGTGGCGTTGCCCGGGGTGGGAGAAGCGGTGTCGCTCTATACGCATCTTACCGTGCGTGAAGACGCCCACCTGCTGTTCGGTTTTGCCCGTGAGCAGGAGCGGGCGCTGTTTCGTGCCCTGATCAAGGTCAACGGTATCGGCCCCAAGCTGGCTCTGGCTATCCTGTCCGGCATGGATGAGACGGCGTTCATTCGCTGCGTGATGGAGGATGACGTCAAGAGCCTGACGCGCCTGCCCGGGGTGGGTAAGAAGACTGCCGAGCGCCTGATCATCGAGATGCGCGACCGCTTCCCTCACTGGGAGCAGAGCGCTACCGCCGATCCGTCTGGCATCGCCACGCTGCCCAGCGGCCAGCGCGAACGCCAGGATCCGCTGGCCGATGCCGAAGCGGCGCTGGTCAGCCTGGGTTACAAGCCGACCGAGGCCGCGAAGATGCTGTCCGGGCTGGAAGAGGGCTTGTCGACCGAAGCCCTGATCAAGGCGGCCTTGACCAAGCGGATGGCCGGGTAGGGCGCGCATGGCGGGCCTCGACTCGATAGAATCCAACAGTCGTTCGATCGGAGACAGGGACTTTCGTCCTGAACTTTTCATGAGCGCCGCGAGTGTTCGACATGATGCAGAATGATCGCTTGATCGCCGCCGAGGAGCGCGAGGGTGAGAGTCGCGTCGATCACGCGATCCGCCCCAAGACGCTGGCCGAGTACATCGGCCAGCCCCGCGTGCGTGAGCAGTTGGAAATCTTCATCAGCGCCGCTCGTGGACGTGACGAGAGCCTCGATCACACGCTGGTGTTCGGCCCGCCCGGCCTTGGCAAGACCACGCTCGCCAACATCATCGCCGCCGAGATGGGCGTGGGGCTGAAGTCCACCTCCGGCCCGGTGCTGGAGCGTGCCGGCGACCTGGCCGCCATGCTCACCAACCTGCAGCCCGGCGACGTGCTGTTCATCGACGAGATCCACCGTCTTTCTCCCGTGGTGGAGGAGATCCTCTATCCCGCCATGGAGGACTTCCAGCTCGATATCGTCATCGGTGAGGGGCCGGCGGCACGCTCCATCAAGCTCGATTTGCCGCCGTTCACGCTGGTGGGTGCCACCACCCGGGCGGGACTGCTCACTTCACCGCTGCGCGACCGCTTCGGTATCGTCCAGCGTCTGGAGTTCTACGACATCGAGGAGCTTACCGAGATCGTCACCCGCTCGGCCAGGCTGCTCGGGGTCGAGGCGGACCGTGAGGGTGCCCGCGAAGTGGCACGCCGCTCGCGCGGAACGCCGCGGATTGCCAACCGTCTGCTGCGCCGGGTGCGTGATTTCGCCCAGGTGCGCGGCAACGGTCGGGTGGACGCGGCCATCGCCGATCAGGCGCTGAACATGCTGCACGTGGACCATCATGGCCTCGACCACATGGATCGCCGCCTGCTGCTGGCGATGATCGAGAAGTTCGACGGCGGGCCGGTGGGCATCGACTCGCTGGCGGCGGCGATCGGCGAAGAGCGCGACACCATCGAGGACGTGATCGAGCCCTACCTGATCCAGCAGGGGCTGATGATGCGTACCGCCCGGGGCCGGGTGGTGACGCGCCAGGCCTGGCAGCACTTCGAGCTGGTACCCCACGAGCAGGCGCTGGATGCCAGCGGTGAGGTGCGTCCGTGAGTGAATTTCGTTTGCCGCTGCGTGTTTACATCGAGGATACCGATGCCGGCGGCATCGTCTACTACGTCAACTACTTCAAATATATGGAGCGGGCCCGCAGTGAATGGCTGCGTCGGCACGGCTTCACTCAGCGCGAGCTGCTCGATGCCGGCGTGCAGCTGGTCGTGCACCGCCTGGAGTGCCGCTATGCCAAGCCCGCCCGGCTCGACGACGAGCTCTGCGTCACCGCGGCCGTCGAATCGAGCGGACGCTGTCGGCTGAGTTTCACTCAGTCGGTGCAGCGTGATGGGGAACCCTTATGCGAAGCGCGTGTCGACATCGCCTGTCTGGATGCCGAACGCCTCAAACCCAGACCCTGGCCGCCGGCACTCGCCGCGGTTCTCAATGCTTGAATGCAAGATCAGCGAGGATGCCCGTGAACGACTCTATGTCAATACCCCACCTGATCATGAGCGCCAGCACCGTGGTGCAGCTGGTCATGCTGATCCTGGTGCTAGGCTCGATACTCTCGTGGGTGGTGATTTTCCAGCGTACTTTCGTGATGCGCCGGGCCCGCGCGGCGCACCAGACCTTCGAGGAGCGCTTCTGGTCGGGTGTCGATCTCAACGAACTCTATCGTGAAACGCCGTCGGAGCAGGAAACCCAGGGCGCCGAGCATGTCTTTCGCGCCGGGTTTCGCGAATTCAACCGGCTGATGGCCAAGACCAAGAGCGCCGATGCCATCCTCGACGGCGTTCAGCGCAGCATGCGCGTGGCCTGGTCGCGGGAGGAGGAGCGCCTGACCCTGCATCTGGTGTTCCTTGCCACCGTGGCGTCGGCCAGCCCCTATATCGGCCTGTTCGGTACGGTGTGGGGCATCATGGGTTCGTTCCAGGCGCTCTCCATGGCCCAGCAGGCCACGCTGGCTACCGTTGCGCCGTGGATTGCCGAGGCCCTGATCGCCACCGCCATGGGGCTGTTCGCGGCCATCCCCGCCGTTATCTTCTACAACCGCCTGTCGTCCGAGTCCGACCGGCTGCTGGGTAAGTACGAGGACTTCGCCGAGGAGTTCCACTCCATCCTGCACCGCAATCTGCAGGGTCGCAGCGAAGCCGGCGCCGCCTGAGGGAGTCGCGACATGCATGGTCCTTTCAATCGTGGCGGCCGCCGCAAGCCGATGGGGGAGATCAACGTCGTCCCCTTCATCGACGTCATGCTGGTTCTGCTGGTCATCTTCATGATCACGGCACCGATGCTGACCCAGGGCGTTCAGATCGAGTTGCCCCAGGTCACCTCCGAGCCCATCGACTCTCAGGAAGACCGCGATCCCATCATCGTATCGGTGGATCGAGAGGGCGCGTATTACCTGTCGGTCGGTGGTGAAGAGATGGCCGTGGATCTGGAGGAGCTCGGCGACCGAGTGCTGATCCTGCTCGATCAACAGCCTGGCACGCCAGTCATGGTGCGCGGCGATCGTTTCGTGCCCTACGGTGAGGTCGTGACCCTGATGAGTACGCTGCAGGTTTCGGGCGTGACCAACGTCGGGCTGATTTCCGAGCCGCCGCCGCGTGATTAAGCGCTTCTTGACCAGGACACTAGGAGACGTGATGGCCCGAGGTCAGCGCGGCCCTTCGCGCAGCTATGACAAGCCGGTCGGCTATGGCGTGCCCACTCTGCTGGCTATCGGCCTGCACGTGCTGGTCGTGGTGCTGAGTCTGGTCACCCTGCCGCAGCGTCAGCCGGCCGATCCAGAGTCGACCTCCATCGTGCAGGCGACGCTGGTCAGCACCGAGACCACCACCGACCAGGCCCAGCGCGCCGAGGAGGCGCGGGCTCGCGCTGCGGCGCGGCAGGCGGAAGAGGAGGCGCGCCAGGAAGAAGAAGCGCGTCAGGCCGAGGCCGAGGAACAGGCGCGCGCCGAAGCCGAGCGTCAGGCCGCCGAAGAGCGTGCCCGTGAAGCCGAGCAGCAGCAGGCGGCGCGTGAGGAAGAAGCACGCCGGTTGCAGGAGGCCAGACAGGAAGCCGAGGCCGAGGCCCAGCGTCGAGCCGAGGAAGCCGAGCGTCAGACGCGGCTGCGCGAGGAGCAGGAGGCGGAGCGTCAGCGTCAACAGGAAGCCGCGGCGGAAGCCGAGCGTCAGCGCCAGCAGGAGGCTCAGCAGCGCGCCGAAGAGGAGGCGCGACGTCAGCAGGAAGCCGAAGCCCAGCGCCAGCGCGAAGCCGAGGAGCAGCGTCGCCGCGAGGAGGAGGCCCAGCGTCAGCGTGAAGCCGAAG
>NZ_BAEU01000127.1:0-150271 GCF_000246875.1 Halomonas sp. KM-1 | reverse complement strand
GTATCAGCGAGTTATTAGCATGGTGGCTACCTTGGCCTTGTGCTTCTTAGTTGGTGCTTTTTTTGCATATTTTTATACTGTATTTTTTCTGTTCATTGCGTTTCTCTTTTTAGGCATCTTTATTTTCGTCGCGTGTGCTGGGGGAGTATATTCTTCTTTTCGTGCATGGATTGAGCGCGATTACAAGAGTTTCTTCAGCATAGCCTCTGGTGTTTCTTTTCTCTCTGTATTTTCTTTTATCGTGCTAGATTTTCTTTTCTGGGACGGTGTTGGATTCATGATAGCGATACTTAGCTTGATTCTTTCCAGGCAGCTCCTGAACCGCTTGGAAACGCTTCTAAAAGATTCCATGTGGCTACATGATAAAAAACATTTCATTAATGCATTATTTTTCACGCGTAAGAAATTTCAGAGCAATCTTGAGCATAAAAATCAAGCCTTTTGGAAGGTATTGAATATTTTGCGTCGCCCTGAAGATTTGATGCCGCTTTTGAGAGATGCACTAGGGGAGGATTGTGTTTCACAGAGCAAAATTAATCTGTCTTGGCGGCAAAGTGGTATCGCGGATCTTCTTACCTTTGAAGTGAAAGCGAACTGCAATGGTGAGGAATATTATTACTTCTTGAAAATTTTTAACTCTAAGTTGAAAAAAATGGCGCTGCTTGAGGCTGATTTGTTGTTAGGGCGGAGCAGTGAGTTTTTGCCGTCGCCTGAACTGTTGGCAGTCAATAGGGTGTATGGCTACGATGCGCACCTGTTTTCTTGTGGCAACTTCTCAATAAAGCAAGCTCCCTCTGTTTCCCTGCCAGATAAACTTGCCTCATGTTGGGCCGTGGAAATTGATAAAGAGCTTGTTTCCAGGTTTAAGCGCTCACATCCTTTGTTGTATCAAAGGCTGCAGTCATTTAATTTTGACCGTTTGATCCTTGTGGCAGGTGAGAAAAATAGGTTGGTTGTTAGGCAGTTTCAAAACGCCATCCCAGGAATAGTTGAACGTTTGAAAAAAGCCCCATTAGGTATTGTTTGCCAGGGTGTCCCGGCCGAGCAAATATTTATTGGGCCTGACGGGGATCCTTTGTTTGCTCACTGGGGCAGGTGGGTAATTGAACCTGTTGGCTTTGATTACCCTATCGGCAGTCGATGGGAGAGTCAATTGCGTGAAGTTCTAGTAAAGTGTTCTGATTCACGCTCTGAACAGATTTTCGATTTTAATTCAGCACTGCTATGTGCGCATTGCTGTTTGTTTGAAAAATATTACAATTCTCAAAGGTACTTCAGCGCAATTGAACTCATTGCTAGGATTATTGAACTTTCTGCGGTCAGTGGGCCCAGCGAAGGTAGTGCTGTGGCCAAAGCCTAAGTGGTTGGGGGTGTGAGGTTGTTTTATAATATTAGTCTGTCTGTCGTCATCCCTGTTTATCATGATTGGCAAGCTTTAGAAAATTGTCTGCTTTCTCTGGAGCGTCAAGGAAACGGCCTCATTTCCGAGATTTTAATAATAAATAATTCAGATGTGCCTCAGCCATCTGGATTTCGTCTCCCTCTGATGGCTAAGTATTTTCAGGAATTATCCCCTGGCTCCTACGCAGCCCGCAACCGAGGCATTGCCGAAGCGCAAGGAGAGGTGCTCGTTTTTCTTGATGCGGATTGTGTTCCTGCTCCCGGTTGGCTTCAGGCCGGCATTGATTGCTTGCAGTCGCATCCCGACGTGGATTTAGTGGCGGGTAACATCGAGCTTACCTTTGCCACGCCGCAGTTGTCGCCTGCCGAGTGCTTCGAGAAAGCCTTTGCGTTTCGTCAGCAGCAGAACGTTGCCAATGGGGTGGCGGTAACCGCTAATTTGTTCGTGCGCCGCAGGGTATTCGAGGAAGTGGGGCCATTTAACGCTGAGCTGATGTCCGGTGGCGATTTCGAATGGACCCGGCGTGCCACCTCCCGGGGGCATCGCTTGCTGTACTGTGCCGAAGCGGTGGTTCGGCATCCGGCGCGTGCATCTCTCTCGGCGCTGGCCGGTAAGGCCCGGCGGGTTACGTCCGGCAGCCAGGCGCTGTACCGCGAGCGCGGCAGGCTGGGCAACGTGCGGCGTGTACTCGGCAACCTTCTGGGCGATGTAGCTATGCTGCTCACACGGCAAGACATGACCTGGCGCGAACGCGCCTGGGCGTTGCTGGTGCTCGTTTATCTCAAGGGGGTAAAGGTGGCACAGCGGTGTCGCCTGATGGTACCCGGCGCCGAGCGGAGAGGGCTGCCGCGGTGAGGATTTTGTTCGCCGCCTCTTTTGGCGGCCATTGGGCACAGTTGAAGCGGGTATCCGAACTGCTTTCCTGCGATGAGCGTCAGTACGTCTCCACTGCCGAGTCGCAGCATACCTCGGCAGACTATTACCTCGAGGATTTCAGCATTCGCGAAGTATGGCGGGGTATCCTGCAGTTGCCTCGCGCGCTTGGTATCGTACGCCGCAGCCGGCCGGATGTCATTGTCAGCACCGGTGCTGCGCCCGGTCTCCTGGTCTTGTTTGCCGGCTTCCTGCTGGGCCGTAAGACGATCTGGGTGGATAGCATTGCCAACAGCCGCAAGGTCTCGCTTTCAGGTCGTGCGGCCTGCCTGTTCGCAACACGGGTGCTGACCCAATGGCCGGAGCTGGAAACCCGCCGTGTGCGCTACCTGGGCCGTTTGCTATGAACGTGCTGTTCACGGCGGGTACTCAGTTTCCGTTCGCTCGGATGGCGCGGGTAGTGGAGGGAGTGGCCGAGCGCTGCCCGGAGTGGCGCTTGGTGTTTCAGGCAGGGCCTGGGGCTTCCGGCTCCGCGCTACCCGTTGGCACCTCGGCTCATGCCAACGTGCATGTCGCGCCTATGTTCCCTCAAGAAGAATTCGAGGCGCTGTTCCATGCGGCCGATCTGGTGGTTACCCATGCGGGAATGGGTAACCTGCTGCTGTGCCTGGAGCGGGCCAAGCCCTTCTTCATGCTGCCTAGGCTGGCAAGCCTGCGGGAGCATCGCAACGAGCACCAGCGCGACACTGCCGAGGCCATATCGGAGCGCTACGGCGTTCCCGCTTTCTTTGAAGTAGAACCGCTGGTGGAAGCGATCCTCGGCGCTCAGAGTGAAGCGCCGCCTGCCTTGGAGCTGCGGGATGCCATAGAACGTGAGAGGAGAGTGTTTGCAAAGCGGTTGAATTCCCTTGTCGAGTCGTTATGATCTGCGCGCGGGCCAGCACGTGGCTTCATTGAAAATTACCCTGTGAGGCGCCAGGTGCTATTTAGTCACAAGACAGCTCTTCAGTTGACCCTTGCGGTCACCTTCCTTGCATTCGCGCTGCTGGTTTCGGCTCCCATCCGGATACACGCCTTCGTTGCGCTATTGCTGATTTATTCCGTAGGGTTTCTCATTTTCAATCGCCACCAACTTGCGATGACCCGGCAGGATTGGCTGGTTGTGCTACTGCTGTCGCTGTACATGCTCAGCCACTTACCCGTTTTCGTCATGAGTGGCTTCAGCACGCGTTATTTGGCACCGGGCCTGCATATGATGGGTATCATTCCCATTTACTTGATGCTTCGGGTCGCGTTGGCTGAGCTCAGCCTGGTGCGCTTCCGGGCTGTGCTGGAATATGGCGGCTTCGTCGGTTCGTTGGGTGGCGCCGGCATTGCGGTTTATGAGGTTTATCTACTCGGCCAGTCTCGGGTGGATGGTTTTCTTTTCCATATCAATTTCGGCTATCTCAGCGCCTCGCTGTTCTTCCTTATGGTGGCCCTGCTGCCGAGCACGCAGCGAAGGGCACTTGTCGGTGCCGGCGCGCTGCTTGCGCTGCTGGCCACCCTGCTGAGTACCTCGCGCGGGGCGGTGTTTGCCATCCCCATCGTTTTCACCGTGCTGCTGGTGTGGCAGTGGCGGCGCATCGGCGCGGTGTATCTGGTTGTCGGGCTGCTGGGGTTAGGGGGCTTGGCACTGGCAAGCTACCTGACCTTGCCCCAGGTGGAGGAGCGGGTAGACCTCACGGTGAGTGAGGTGGAAAGGATCCTGGAAGGGGATTTCCGCCACAATTCCGCCGGTGGTCGAGTACGGTTATGGGCAGCTGCCATCGAAGCGTTCAAGGAGCGGCCTCTGGTGGGGCTGACTTACGCCGAGCGTGATGCCCTGAACCTGGAGCTTGCCGGTACGGGTATCATCAACGAGTGGGTGGCGACCATCAGCCGTGGTCATGCCCATAGCCAGTATTTCGAAACGTTGGCTACGGGCGGAGTCATCGGAGTGGTAGCGCTGTTCTTCTACCTGATATTTCCTGCCTTGTATTTCTTGCGGCGTAGCCATCAGGAGCCCGATAACCCATACTGGTTCGTCGGTTTCGTGTTCTCCCTTGGGTTCATCGTTTTTTGTCTTTCCGAGGTGGCGCTGCAGCACGAGATGATTGCGACCTATTACGCTTTCGTCATGGCGCTACTTTTCGTGCTGGCCTGCAAGGATAGCGAGCGTAGCGCATGAAAGTCGCCCCGATCAGTTTTGCCGATCGTTACCCGGCGCAGCTCATCGTGCCGGTTTTCGATGTGTTCTGCATTTTCGCCGGCGGGCTGTTCGCCTACTGGCTGCGATTCGGCACCTTGCAGCTGCACGAGCGTTTCTGGCTGGCCATGATCATCATGGCGTTGCTGGTGGTGTTGCTGAACACCATGCAGCGGGGCTATAGCTCCTGGCGGATCAAGCGGCTGCCGGCGATGATTGCGCGGCTTGCCATGACCTGGCTCATTCTGGCCGCCATTGCTACCTCACTGATCTATTTCGCTCATGCCGCCGAGCGCTATTCGCGCTTGTGGGTGGGCTTTACTCTCGTATCGTCTTTCTTGCTGGCGGGCGGGGGACGTATGCTGGCGCAGCTATTGTTGCGTCGAGCCCGGCGACAGGGGCGTGCCAGGCGGCCGGTGTTTCTGGTTGGCCCGGGAGAGCAGCTCATCCGCGTGGCCGAGGGTATGCGTAAGTACCCGGCAGAAGGGTACTCCATTGCCGGGGTCGAACGCCTTGCCGGGGGGCTGGATGAGGAAACCATCGAGCGCCTGAGCCGCCGCGTGGTGGAGTCGAACGCCTGCGAGGTGTGGATCTGCGTGCCGCTCGATATGGGAGGAGTGGTGCGGTCCATCTTCTATGCACTGCGCAACCATACGGCGGAAGTGCGCTTTCTGCCTGACTTCCGCGACATGCACCTGTTGAACCACAGCATGAGCGAGGTGGCCGGCCATTTGGCGGTGGACCTCAGCGTTACGCCCTTCAACGGTGTGACACGCATCGTGAAGCGCCTGGAAGACCTGGTACTGGGCAGCTTTTTCAGCCTGCTGGTGCTGCCGCTGTGTCTGATCATCGCCATTGCCATCAAGCTCACCTCGCCGGGCCCTGTGCTATTCAAGCAGTTCCGCATGGGAGACAACGGCAAGCATTTCAAGGTGTACAAATTCCGCTCCATGGAGGTTCACGAGGAGCCGGGCGGGAAGGTCACACAGGCCCGGCGGGGTGACCCGCGGATTACCCGGCTGGGGGCATTCCTGCGGCGTACCTCGTTGGATGAGCTGCCCCAGTTCTACAACGTGCTGCAAGGGCGCATGTCCATCGTAGGCCCGCGCCCGCATGCGCTGGCGCATAACGAGCACTACAAGGACATCGTCGAGTCGTACATGAAGCGGCACAAGGTCAAGCCCGGAATTACCGGCTGGGCTCAGGTCAACGGCTTGAGAGGCGAGACCGATACCGTCGAGAAGATGGAGCGTCGGGTCGAGCACGATCTCTGGTATATCGACAACTGGTCGCTGTGGCTGGACTTGAGAATCATTGCCTTGACGATCTACAAGGGCTTTATGAATCCGAACGCGTATTAGAAAAACGTATTGCGGTAAGTCAGTGAAAAAAGCGCCTGCGGGCGCTTTTTTCGTTCTTTCCCGTGGTGCACGGGATGTTAAGGTTTCATGACAAATTGCATATCGTTACATTCTAAAAAAACGGTTGTACGCATGGGAATGCTGGTTTTTGATGGCCTGCGAGAGAGCCTGAAGAGTGCAAGGGTGGTGTCCAAGGCTCGCAGAAAGTGGAAGCACTGGCGGTCGGGGCGAGATACTCAGGCAGCGGTGTCATGGCTGGCTCGGGAGCGCGATGCGGCCCTTCAGGAGCTGGAGCATCTGCGTGAACGCTACCTTCGGCTCGAGAAAAGGGCCATTGAACGCAATTTGGTTGAGCCCTGCAGGGCACTGTTCGTCTATCCCGAACAAGAGGACGTACCGAAGCACTCTTTGCCGATAGGAGCGGGTAACTCGGTTACCAAGCAGGCCCGCGGACGTATCGTGTGGAATGGCTTGAGTGACGATCAGGCCTTCCATCTGGAAATGGAGTGTCTTAGGCGTGTTGGTGAAAGCCAGGTAAGCCTGGATGGAAGATGTCACTTCCCGCAGTTGCTGACGTGGGATGCTACTGCGCGTTCGTTCACCACGACGCACAACGGAACGCCGTTGGATAAATTGCAGCGAACCGTTTCCGTCCCCGCTATAGAAGCGCAGCTTTCCAGCATTGCCATGACGCTCGAAAAGGCGTCGGTGGCGCATCTGGATATTGCCGGGGGCAAGAACGTCACCGTCGATGAGGCTGGTACGCTATGCCTCATCGATTTCGATATCGCCTGCCTGGATGGCTTTCCACTCAGTGAGAAGATCCAGAGGCGTTATGAGGCTTTTCTGGCCGAGGGTGGCTATGCCGGCTTCATCGATGAGTTGCGCAGGGTAACGCTGGAAAACCCCATGATCGAGCCGGCCTGATCAAAAACCGGGTTTAGCCGACATGCCCGCCATATTGTCGCTTTTCCACGGCATCGATTTCGGATGGGGTATCGGTTTCGAGCAGGAGGTTGGGTTCCACGCCGTAGGCATGAATGTGGCTGCGCTGAATGTAGCCTGTCAGGTAATCTGCCGGCATGCGGATGGGGTAGGCCAATTCCAGCAGCTTTTGGGTGCCGGCTTGGCTGAGCCAATAGCCTCGGCCACTGATGATGCAGCGACGCGACTTGGCGCTGGGGTAGCGGTAGCGCACTAGCTTGTGGCCGTTGGGCAGGCTGCGCTTGATTGGCCAGGACTTCGCCTTGCCGTGATGCAGGAAAGCGATTTCCGCACGTTTGGGTAAAGCGCTTAGCATTTCCCGCAGGGTTTGCATGAAGCCTTCGCTGGGTTGAGCGTCGTCCTCGAGTATGATGACTTCTTCCAGGCCCTGTTCCACCATGCGCTCGTAGAGCTGGATATGGCTTATCGCGCAGCCTATCTCCCCTTTGTTGAGACCGTGCCCCCATTCCTTTTCGGCATAGTTTTGGTCCACGCTGGCCAGGGTTTCGTCGTTCAATTCCGCCCCGTTCACGGCATCGTGAAATTCGAAGGGCAGCCCTATCTCGTCGAAGGTGGCCTGGATTCGCGCTCTGCGTGATGAGCCGGGTAGGGAGATGACGATAACGGGAGGAAGTGACGACATGGTGTGCTACCCTCAATCCTTCGAAATTGGCCAGCCTAGCGGAATGCCGCTTGCTATACCAGCGGTGCAGCCGGCTTGTGACAGGAACGGGAATGAAAAAGTATTTGCATGCTTTCCGGGCGAAACGGGACGACTGGCGTATCGCGCTCTCTCGTTGGCGTTACGATCGTTGCAGACCTGAGGTTGAGCGTGTATCGGACTTGAAGCGGATCGTTTTTCTGCGCTGGGATGCGAAATGGGGCGATTCCATCATTTTCTCCCTGGTCGTGCCCGAGCTGCGCAAGCTAGGTGAGGGGGTGTCGGTCGAGGTGATCGCCACGCCCGAGATGGCGCCGCTGTTCACCGAACAGTTGGGTGTCGATCGTGTGCATGTCATACCCAAGCGCCCTTCGGGCGGTAAGATCCGCCGTTTGGCGGCCTCGCTCGGCGAGGTGGACTTGCTCGTGCACTTCAGTGAGTTGGCCAAGGCGCGCGACATTTGCCTGCTGGGCTCCGTCAAGGCGCGCCATGTTGCCAGCCTGGACGACTCCGTGGGCCTGGTGGACATCAAGCTGGGCCAGGCCACGCGGGGGCTGCACATGGAGGAGCGCTACTGTGAGCTGTTGAAGCGCTGCGGTATCGCCACACCAGAGAAGCACTATACCGTACCTCGCGACGCCGGCTCGGAGCAGCGGGTAGCCGCCTTTCTGCAGCAGCGCCCACGCCCTTACGTGACCATCAACCCCTTCAGCAAGGGCGGGGCCAAGACATTCAATGTGGAAACGACACTGGCGTTGATCGAGCGCGTCGAGCATATGGCCGCGGGCCACGACATCTGCCTGCTGACGGTGCCCGGTTGCGAAAGGGCGGTTCAGGCGATCACTGCCGGTTGGAACCCCGAGCGCTGCTTCCTTTATCCGGATACCCAGTCCATTTACGACAATGTGGCCTTACTGGCGGCGGCCATGGCCCAGCTCTCTTCCAGCACCGCCACCGTGCATATCGCCGATGGACTGGGCATCCCTTCGTTCGTGCTGTTTCCCTACGGCCCCGGTGAAATGGCGGCATGGCACAGCGTGAACTCTCTTTCCATCAACCTGATGGGGCTGCCGGGAGAGGTCGATGACGTGAACCGTCTGGACTGGGAGGCGCTCGACATCCAGCTGCAGCGCTTTTTGGATGCTGCCCTGGCACCGGTAGCCGGCCTGGAGCGGCAGGGCTGATGGAGCTGCTTCTGTGCGCCGACGAGCGCTACGCGCCCTATGCGGCCACCACGATGGTTTCAGCGCTGGAGCACATGGCTGATCCTTCGGCAGTGCGGGTAACGCTGCTGACCCCCGCATTGCCGGAAGAGACGCAGCACGCCTTTGCTGCGTTGGCGAAGGGATACGGTGCCAAGGTGCGGGTGGTGGAAGTGGGCAAGATCGATATCGATCCTACTCATCTCGATCGGTTCGGCTTGGCGTCCATTTTTCGCTTGTTCATGCATGAGCATTTCGGCCAGGAGTGCTCGCGTGTCATCTACTTGGATTGCGATATGGCGGTGCTTGCCGATCTGGCGCCGCTGTGGGAAGTACCGCTTGGCGAGCACGTGGTGGCGGCGGTGCGGGATATAGCCGGGGACCCCGATGAGCATAGTGCCATCGAGACCTCGGCGTATTTCAATTCCGGTTTGCTGGTGGTCGATCTGGAACGCTGGCGCGAGCACGACGTGGCCGGTCGCGCTTGGGAGTATCTGCAACGACAAGGCGAGCGGTTGCGCTACCCCGATCAGGACGCCTTGAATCACGTGCTGGCCGGGCAGTGGCATGAGCTGGATCCCAGGTGGAATCTGCAGTCTGCCACTTACGCCGCCTTGAATGTCGGGCCTGAGCATTTGACCTGCTTGCTGCCGGCGTTGGCAGATGCGCTACGCGAGCCGGGCATTATCCACTACACGGGCAACGTAAAGCCGTGGCATGCCGAATCGGAGCATCCCCTGAGGGATGTTTTCCGCCATTATTCCTGTCTGACACCGTGGCCTCTATGTGAGAGGGAGCTCCTGCGCAGCCTACCTTGGCGAAAGCGGCTACGCTTGGCGATGAAATCTCACAAGATCAGGCAGCGTAGGAGCAAGACGAGTTGGACCCCTTGAGCCGGCTTTGAGCCGGCTACTGATCTGTCTCTCCCTCATGATTATGTCGCTGAATTGGGTATGTGCCCTGGTGCATCAAGCCCCTGGCGATGCCACTTATCGCCAAGGGCTGGTTATGCATGGATGTGTTTTACCAGTGGTAGCCTAGCGTAAGGCGAGCGCCATGCTCGGTTTCGCGGCTCGAGAACGAACCTTCGTAGCTGCCGCTGAATGCTAAGCTGCCGTTGCCGTTCAGTTCCCGTTCCCAGCGCAGGCCGCTGTTGATATCGGCAGAGTGCACCGTGCGGTTGTCGGGCGAAATGACGAAGCTGTCGCCGGTGGTATCGGCGCTGAGCGTGGCTTGGGTGCTGCCGCCGGAATGTGTGCGCATGCCCCAGGCCAGGCCGCCGGTCCACAGGATGGAGGTCTGCCCGGTTTGGCGGAGCAGCTGTCCGGCATCCAGGCCCAGGCTGGTGCGCCACACTTGCTGGCGCTGTGAACCGTAGGCCATGGCGAACGCCGAATCGCCGTTCTCCTCGTAGGCGCTCTGGTGCAGCCAGCTGTGCATCAGCCGGGCGTGGGGTACCAATTCCAGCCCGTCTCCTCGTTCCATCACGTAGCTGGCGCCCAGGCTCAGGGTCACTTCTTCGCCCCGGTTGCTGCCTTCCACTACCTCGGTTGTCAGGCCGGCCACTTCGCGACGGTGTTCGTTGTCGCTGAAGCCGGCAAGCAGGGTGGCGTCGAGAATGACGTTGCCCTGCCTACGCGCGGTGTACATGCCTGTGGTGACGCTGTCGATCTCGGTGCGGGCATTGGCGGCATCGTCGCCCTGTACCCGACCATGGCCGATGCCGATGAACAGCCCACCCAGCCAGTGTTCGTCGAAACGCCGGTCCATCCCGAACAGGGCGCCGTGGGTGCGGTAATCGTAGTTGTCACCGCTACCACGGCTGACGAAGCCTTCGGCCCAATTGCTGCTGTGGCCAACACGGGAGCTTCCCTGGTGCGAAAGCTGGGAGGCCACACCGAGCAAGCCTTCTACCGAGTCATGGTCGCCGTACTGCAAGATGCTGCTTCGAGGGGCGTTGTCGGGCGCCATACCCGGCATCACGGCGCCATGCTGCTGGCGCTCGACAGCCATTCCGGCGAAGGTGGCGGGAGCCAACTGACCGGCGCTCATCTGGCCGCCCAGCCCGGTGCTGGCAAAGCGGTTGCCCACGGTATTGATCATGGTGCGGCCCGCGTTCGTGGTGGCATCGCGAACGCCGCCGCGTGAGACGTTAGAGCTCATGCTCTCGACGAACTGGGCGCGTTGCGTTTCGTCCATGGTGGAGAGTGCAGTCAGCGCCTGGAGCAGGGGGCTGTTGGGGTCTCGCAGGCCAAGTTCGCTAACGACCCGGTCCAGGTAGGCACCGCCAGGCTGACTGCGCTGGCCTTCCACCGGTGATTCGAAGTTGCCACCTTTCACCACCACGACGAAATCGGGGCCATAGACGAAGAACGATTGCGGAAAGCCGATCTCCATGTCGGGGTTGTAGGTACTGATCACCACGGTGTATCGCGTATCGCCCGAGAGCGACAGCTTGAGCGCGGGGCAGCGCTGGGGGCGTTGTTGAGAATCCGAAGAGCAGGAGACCAGCGTGATGCCGGCAGCCGCCAGTTCGCCGGAAAGATCGGAGCCGTCCAACTGGTTGATCCAGTCGTCATTGCCCGTCAGCCAGCCGTTGCCAGGTTGAGCGGGGTCGAAGGAGCCCTTGAATATTAGCATGACGGTATCGACCGGGGCGGCCGTTTGGCCAAGCAGATATTCGCCACCAGTATTGACGATCAGCTCCTGGCCGACGTAGCGAAAGGTATTGGGGCCCAAGGCGAGTGGGTCGTCACGCAACTCGCGGGTGCCCATTCTTGCCCAGTCGATCGACATGGTGCCGACGTTGGGGTGCCCTTCCGTCAGGGTGAACTCGGTGAGGCTGCCCGCCTGAGCCGAGGCTATCGTTGTCATGGTGGCCAAGGCGGTAGCGGTGGCAAGCAGGGTGGGGCGAAGCAGGGGGATCTTGTTCGTTGGTGTCATCGAGTCTGGCCTTGTTGAAGTGAGGGCAACCTTACGGCTGTCACTTTCAAGGTATCGGCAGCCGAACAGGATGACTTTAATGCTCGGTTACGCCGAGGCAGTTGGGGTTGCCCACCAAGCTGCGATGAAAAAGCCGATCAATTCTCACCGCTGACAACGGCTGAGGCATGCTAGAGTAGCGGCTTTCCGGAACCGTATGGCCCTGAAAGTGTCGTAGATGGGGTCTTATTGCATGGGGAAGTTGGGTTGAAAAACATCGGTGTGCTGGCCTTCGCCAGAGTCGTGAAACTGCTGGCCAACGTGACCAAACTGGCCGCCTATTCCTTCCATTACCTCTTTCCCAACAAGCGATTCACCATTCCCGAGCGCGCCGCCCCGTGGTTGAAGTCGGGCCGCCCGGCCAAGGTGCCGCGCATCATCTGGCAGACCAATTTCACCGACAAGGCCACGCTGCCGGTTTACCTTAACTATCTGTTCAACCGGCTGATGGCGCCGAGCTTCGAGTATCGCTTCATGATTACCGCGGCCAGGGCCAGGTTCATCGAGGAGAACTACCCGGGCGAGATCTTCGAGGCTTTCTCGCGGTTGCAGGTGGGGGCTGCCCAGGCCGATTTCTGGCGGGTGCTGGTGCTGCAGAAGCACGGCGGGGTGTACCTGGATATCGACGCCCATGCGGTGTGGCCGTTGGCGCGGATCGTCAAGCCGGAGATGGAGGAGCTGTTTGTCACCACCAAGCGCGGCGACATCAGCAACTACTTCATTGCCAGCAAGCCCGACAACCCGCACCTCCAACTGGTGATCGACGCGATCTACGCCAACATCGAGAGCGATGAGGACAAGGGCATCTTCCACCTCACCGGCCCCACCGTCTATAACGAGGTGCTGCCCCGCGATGAGGTGCGCACGGCTTCCTACCGCTACACCTGCAACCAGGGCAACTTCACCAACGAGTACTTCCAGTACATCGACAAGCCCCAGGGCAAGTGGACCAAGGAGCAGTACCAGGTCGACGTGGTGCGCAAGCGGTAGTGGTGGGGCGGCTTTGCTGCTCGCTCAAAGGTCGTACTCGTCGAGTCGGCTGCTGGCCTGCTGCCTGAGGAGATGCGGAAAGGCGCGTTCTACTGCCTGCGTTGCCGAGAGTTCGCGCAGCTCGTCGCGAAGCAGCGTGGCGACGAGGCGGGCCTGGGCCTCATCGCGATGGCGCTTGAGAGGCTCTCGGTCGGGCTGCTGACTGACATGCCACTTGTGAAGCACGAAGGCTCGCGGGTCCACGGTCGAGAGCCTTAACGGCATGCCTTTCTCATCGAAGACGATGGCCTCGAAGCGTGGTGAAGCAATGGCCCACTTTAACGAGTCGATCCCTACCGGTTTCAGGTCCCCCGCTTCGAGATAGCGCTCGAAGTCGCTCATCTTCATAGGATCAGCGGCCTCTTCCTCCTCAATATCCGTAATGATTCTCAGGCCTTGCCGGGCATCCATGAGCACATCGATATCGGCGGTTGCCAGGTGCTCGGGCTCGATCAGCACCCCGGCGCGGGCTTCATAGGCGTACAGGGCGTTGGTGCCGATTACCCTGAAAGGGATTTCCTTGCGTTGAAGCGCCCTTATCGCCCTGGCGCCGGCCAGGGGGAAGCGGTTCAACCGGTTGGCCCGTACATAGGCCGCATGCAGCTGAAGCTGCTCCTTGAGCGACTGTTCTCGGGCATGGTAATCCTTTTTTTGCGCCTCGAACGCTTGCTGAATGGCTTCGGTTTCGGGGGAGCGCGGGCCGAGAGAGTGGTTCTTGCCGCCTGTATAGGCGCGGTAAAGATACTCTCGTCCATTGATATGTTTCCAGTGCATCGAGCCCTTTACCTGGCGCGCTTGAGCACGATGCTGCTCCAGTGCCTCGAAGATCTGAATGGCGTTTACGGCTACACGGGATGCCTCGGATTGAAGGCGTTGGTAGGACATCGAGAGCCCCCTGGATGGGCTTTAACTAATTTTAATCAGTTTATGATCAATGATTAGTTAAAGTCTAGCCCCAGCGATAGGAGAGGGCTAACGGCTCGTCAGTGGCCCTCGCCGACGGGTTGTTTTCGGTCCTTGGCGGTCACCTTGTCGATGACGACTTCGGGGTGGTGACGCTTGATCGCCTCTCGAAACGTCTCTTCCTGCTCGTCGGGGACATCGATGATCAGCAGCGTGGAACCCCGCTTGATCGCCTTGTCGTACTTGCCGACTTTGACGTCGCGTACCGAAACGCCGACCATCGTGCTGGTCCACACGCCGAACAGGGCGCCAAAGAGCATCATGCCAAGCGCCATCCAGATGATATTCGTGTCGATCAGCACATAGTGAGCGATAAAGCCCAGCATTAGGCCGAGTACGGCCCCGACGATGGCGCCGCGAATCGAGGCGTTGACCACATCGGTCGTCTGGATCAGCGTGGCGACTGGCACGCCCTCCTTTTCCAGCGGTCGCCAGTCCTTGCCCATGACATGCAAGTCATCTTTGGGCAAGCCCATCAAATTCAGCTCGTTGACCACCTCGGTGGTGGTCTCCTTGTCGGGTATCAAAAAGTACAGGCGTTGCATCATGCCCCTCCTTCCTTGTAGGGAGTTTCGTCATTCCTCACCCTTAAGGTGTAGCAGTCTTGCGGCGGAGCTTGCCAGGTGCCTTGCGCTACGACAGGGCGCGCTCGAGCATGCCGGGCTGACGCGGTAGCAGGCCCACCTTCAGGCCCAGCGGTCGATATACGCGGTTCATGGTTTCCAGTGTCATGTTGGCGCGGTTGCGTTCCAGGTCGGAGAGGGTGCGCCGGCTGATGCCCACCAGCTTGGCGTAGGCGTCTTGGGAGAGGCCCAGCACGTCCCGCCGCAGGATACGCAGAGCATCGCCCTCGTTGATCTCTTCGGCAAGCAGCTGGCGCACGACCTCCACCAGCTTCGCTTCGCGCTCGTCAGGGCTCAGTTGGCGCCTCTTCATGGCGTGCTCCCGTTCATCGACCTTCCCTTGATAAAAGCCCCCAGCGCTCCAGGCGCCGTTCCAGCGTGCTCAGGCCGACGGCCGGTAGGGTGAGGGTGCGCTCGGGCACGCCGCGTTCCGCGAGCCGTTGTTGCAAGCCACAGAGTCTGGCGGCCAACTCTCGAAGTTCTTGCATGAGCTGAGAGGCGGGCACCAGGTCGTCGAGCGCATTGGCGATGGCGGGCCAGTCGAATTCGCCTCCTTCTTCAAAAGGCGAGCCCCAGCGAGTGGTGCGGGTCACCCCTTCGGGGTCGGCCTTCATGGGGGCGAAGTCGTAAACGGGGCTGTGCCAGATGCCTTCCGGGCGCTTGAGCAGGGCGGCATTGCGTCCGTGATTGTCGGAATTGCCGAAGGCCACGTTGAGCAGGTCGCGCTTGACCCATTCGCTGACGAAGGCGGCAGTATCGAAGCGCTGTTTGCCGTGCGTGACGCGGTATTGCCGTTCGAGCCGCTCGACCAGGCCGCGAATCACCTGAAAGTGGTTGAGGTAAGAGCCGGGGGCGGCACCGAAGATGGCATAGATGGACTCCAGCCCATAACGAATCTGACCCTCTTCGCGCATGGCGATATCGAAGCGTGGCAGCCACAGCGAGGGGTAGCGTTCGCCTTCGATCAGTTCCATGGCGTCGGTATCGATGGTGTCGATGCCCAGAGCCGCCAGTTCCGCGTAGTAGTGGTATTCCGCGCGCAGAATGTCGCAGTCGTCCTGGCTGCGCTGGCCGCGAGGAAATTTCACCAGGTAGGCGCGGTCGCGGTTGTGCGGGTCGTCCTGCCAGGTGTCGATCCAGACATTGTCGTCAGCGGTGCGGCGCAAGAGCAGCTTGGGCGCCTCGCCACCTGCACCGGTGGCGCCGCCGCTGGCCGCGCCCATCTGCTGGGCATATTCCAGAAAGTCGGCGTGGCGTTCCACTACGTCTTGCAGGGTGAAGCGGCGCTCTTCCAGGCGCGAGCCGGCGATACGCTGGGGAACGGCTTCCTTGATCCTCAGGTTGCCCACCGGGGCAATGGTTCCATGGCGAAGCAGGGCGCTGTCTTGCTCACCGGTAGCGGCGCTTTGCAGTCCCAGGTGGGTCACCCAGTAACGGCGACTGGCGCCGGCGGGCATGATGTCTTCGAGAAAGCCGAACCAACGTTCTGCGTGGTGCTTCATCATGAGTTCCACCGGCAGCGTTAGGCTGCAGGCATGCTCGTCGTCGTGGAACAGCCAGGTAAGAGCATGCTCCTGCAGGTAAGTCAACGCCGCAGCGCCATCAACGCCCCGCTCGGGATGAGGTATCTCCAGTAGCGCGGCATCGTGCCAACGCTGGTCATGGTAGATCTGGATCGTCAGCTGCATGCTTGAGCCATATGAGCAACATGATGCTCAATTGTAGCCTTTATTTTTATTTTTGAGTATTTAAATGCTCATTTTTGAGTTAAGACGTAGAATTTGAGCAACCTATTGCACATTTTGAATGCGCGAGGAAATTATCCCGATTGGGAAAATTCTCAGTGATTGGGGACTAGGAGCTGAGTTTTTTCCCGTTAGGGAAAAAAATGCGCTAGGTGAAGGGCGCATGCTGCGCCACCGGCCGGCACGCGAGGCGTACCGGCCGGGTGGAGCGGGCTTCAGGGTGCCGGCGGTTCGCCCAGGATGTCGAGCCCGGTGCCCAGCTTGGCCTCGATGGCCTGGCCGATGGCCAGCAGGCGGGCCTCTTGCCAGGGGCCGGCCAGTACTTGCAGCCCGACCGGCATGCCGGCGGCATCGCGGCCGACCGGCAGGGTCAGCCCGCACAGCCCCATGAAGTTGGCCATCACGGTGTTGCGCAACGCCTTCATGTTGGCCTTGGGGTAGGCGCCTTCCGGCGCCAGGCTTTCCAGCGTGGGCGGTGTGATGGCCACGGTGGGGGTGAGCACGGCATCCACCTGACCCATGCGCTCGGCGGCGGCAGCGCAGAGCTTGTCGAGCAGGCTGCGGCGCCGCACGTACTCCCAGGCGGGCATGTCGTCGGCGGCGCGTACGCGGGCTGCTACGTTGGGGTCGAGCGCGTCTTCCATTTCAGGCAGTTCGGCCTTGAGGAAGGCGGCCAGCTCGGCGGCGGCCAGGCCGCCTTTCTGGAACAGTTCGTAGGCTTCGTCGGTGTTGGGCAGCTCCAGGGTGACCACCCGCGCACCGGCGGCTTCGAGCTGGCGAATGGCCTGTTGCACGGCTTCGGCAATGCCGGGGCTGCAGTCGTCCCAGAAGAAGGTTTCCGGCACGCCGAAGGTGAGGTCGGCCAGCTCTGGGGTGGCGCTTACCCGTGAAGGCCGCGGGCTCAGGTTCGCATCCAGGGCATCGAAGGCATAGGCCAGGTCGTCGACCCGACGGGCCAGCAGGCCGGGGGTATCCAGTGTGGTGGAGAGCGGCACGATCTGCTGCGCTGGCCAGCGGCCTGCGGTGGTCTTGAGGCCGACAACGCCGGTCATGCTGGCAGGGATACGCACCGAGCCGGCGGTGTCGGTACCCAGCGCCAGACCGGCGGTGCCGTTGATCAGCGAAACCCCAGCGCCGGAGCTGGAGCCGCCCGGCGTGCGGTGTGCTTGGCTGTCCCAGGGGTTGCGCGGTGCGCCCCAGTGGGCGTTGGTGCCCAGTCCGCCGAAGGCGAACTCCACGGTGTGGGTCTTTCCCATCAGGCTGGGCAACTGGGCCAGCAGTGCCTTGACGATGGGCCCCGGCCGCTCCCAGCTGGCCGGCAGGCGATGCGAGGAGCCGGCGTAGGTGGGCAAGCCCGATACGGCGTAGATATCCTTGATCGACACCGGGATGCCCATCAGCGGGCCGCTGTCGCCGCCTTGGGCGATCAGGGCGTCGGTGGCGCGGGCGAAGGCCAGGGCGGCCTCGCCTTGCCAGGTGAGGTAGGCGTTGTCGTGCTTGCCTCGGCTGGCGTAGGCCGCGCAGGCGGCTTCGGCCAGCTCGCTGGCGCTCAGCGTGCCGTTACGCAGGGCAGCGGCCTGTTGGCGCAGGGGCTGAAGCAGCGGTGAATTCGTGGTCATGCAGTCTCTCCTGGTCAAGCAGTCTTTCCTGGACAAGAGGCCCTGTTCAATCGCGAATCTCGAAGATCGCTTCGACTTCCACCGCGGCGTTGCCGGGCAGGGTTGCCACGCCAATGGCGGTGCGGGCGTGGCGGCTGGCTTCGCCGAACAGGTCGACGAACAGTTCCGAGGCGCCGTTGATGACCAGCGGCACGTCATGGAAGCCTGGTGCCACGTTGACGAAGCCGTTCATCCGCACGCAGCGCACCACACGCTCGATATTGCCATCCACGGCATCGCTGAGCGAAGCGAGCAGGTTCAGCGCACAGGCCTGGGCGGCAAGCTTGCCGGTTTCGAGATCGAACTCCGCCCCGACCTTGCCGGGGTATAGCACTTCGCCGCCGCGCTCGCAGATCTGGCCGGCCAGGAACAGTTGGTTGCCGAGCCGCGACCAGGGCACGAAATAGCCGCGGGGCTGTGGGATGGCCGGCATTGTGAGGCCGCGCTCGGCGACGGCTTGGGCGATGGTCGTCATTTTCGTTGTCCTTGTGTCATGGGTTGAGCAGTCTTTCGACGGTGTCGGCGAGGGCGCGTACGGCCGTTTCGGCGTCGCTGCGCTCGATGTGTTCATCCGGGTGGTGGCTGATGCCGGCGCGGCAGGGCGTAAACAGCATGACGGTGGGGCAAACCCGTGCCAGGTGAATGGCATCGTGGAAAGCTCCGGAGACCAGCTGCGGGGCGTTTGGGCTGTACGACTTCGCGGCGCTGTCGGCGAGTTCGACCAGGGCTGGATCGAAGCTCACCGGTGCGACTCGCGACGTGACCCTAAGGCTGACATCGCAGCCGGACCACTGGCGTTGGGCCAGCCGATGAAACGCGGTATCCAGCCTTTCGAGTACGGCCTGGCTGGGGTGGCGCAGGTCGATGGTGAAGTCGGCCCGTTGTGGAATGGTATTGGTGGAGCCGGGCGAGACACTGAATTTGCCGATGGTGAAGCGTACTTGTTCGTCCTGCCCGGCGACGGCATCGCGCAGTGCGCCGATCAGTGCATGGGCGCCCATTAAGGCGTCGCGGCGTGCGGCTTCCGGCGTGGTGCCGGCGTGATTGGCCTGGCCGTGCACCTCGATCTCGTACCAGTTCACCCCTTGGATGCCGCTGACGGCGCACACCGGCACACCCAGACTCTCCAGCACCGGGCCCTGCTCGATATGCAGTTCGAGGAAGGCATGAGGCACGAAGGGCGCGGGACGGAAGGCGGATGCCCCATGCCGCTCGAGTTCTGCGAGGCATGCCGCCAGGGCATCGGCAAAGCGGGTGCCTTGATCGTCACGGGCTTCCAGGATGGTGGCGGCGTCGCGCTGGCCGGCGAACCAGGAGGAGCCGGAGGCTCCGGGCGCAAAACGTGCGCCTTCTTCGTTGGTCCAGGCCACCACTTCGATGGGGCGTGCATGCTCGATGCCTTGTTCTTGCAGCGTGCGTAGCACCGCCAGTCCTGCCACCACACCTAGCGTGCCATCGTAGCTGCCGGCGCTGGGTTGGCTGTCCATATGGCTGCCGACGAGCAGCGCCGGCAGCTCTGGCTCCTGCCCCTCGCGGCGCAGGAAGACGTTGCCCATGGCGTCGTGATAGGCGTCGCAGCCCAAGGCCTGGCCCTGGTCGATCAACCACAAACGAGCGCGGTTGTCGTTTTCGTCGAGCGCCAGGCGGCGCAGCCCCCGCGGGTGCAGCGCGCCGATTTCGGCCTGGGCCTGCAGGTCGGCCCAGAACCGCTCGCCATCGAGACGCTCGCCCAGGGAAGGTGTTTGACTCATGTTCGGGTTTCCTCTTTCCGCTGAGCGTCAGTAGATCAACGAGGGCACCCAGGTGCTGAACCAGGGTACGTAGGTGAGCACGATCAGGGCGATGAACATCATCACGATCAGCGGTATGCAGGCACGGAACACCTCGAGCAGCGACATCCGCGAGATGGCCATGGCTACGAACAGGTTGAGGCCCACGGGTGGGGTGATCATGCCCACCGAGAAGTTGACCAGTGTGATGATGCCGAAGTGCACCGGGTCGACGCCGACCTGGGCCGCAATGGGCTGCAGCAGCGGCGAGAGCACGATGATGGCCGAGGCGCTGTCGAGGAAGAAACCGGCAACGATCATGACCACATTGAACAGTGCCATCACCTGTACCGGATGGTCGGTGAGCGAGAGTACCTGGCTGGCCAACTGAGTCGGGGTGCCGGTGATGGCCAATAGCCAGGAGAAGGCCGAGGCGCCCGCGGTGATCAGCAGCAGCGTGGCCGAGGTCAGCCCGGAGTTGCGCAGGGTGCCGAGTAGCTCGCGCCAGCCGATGGTGCGATACACCACCATGCCGACGAAGAGGCCATACATGCAGGCCACGGCGGCGGATTCGGTGGGCGTGAAGATGCCGCTGTAGATACCACCGAGCAGGATGACCGGGAGCCCCAGCCCCCAGGCGGCGGACTTCACCGCGGCAGCGATCTCGCGCAGAGTGGGGAAGGGCGCACGGGCGTACCCCTTGAACGAGGAATAAACCATGCAGTAGGCGATCAGCAACGAGGCGATCAGGATGGCCGGCAGCAGGCCTGCTGCGAACAGGCGCCCGACCGAGGTGCCGGTTACCGAGCCGTAGATGATCAACGCGATGCTGGGCGGCACGATGGGGCCGAGCGTACCGGCGGTGGCGATCAGGCCGATGGCGAAGCGCTTGTCGTAGCCGGCCGCCACCAGCGCGGGGAACATGATCGAGCCGATGGCTACCACGGTGGCGGGGCTGGAGCCGGAAATGGCGCCGAACAACAGGCACGAAAGCACCGTGGCGGCAGCCAGACCGCCCGGTACCCAGCCGACCAGAGCCTTGGCCAGGTCGATCAGTCGACTCGACAGGCCGCCGATACGCATCAGCTCTGCGGCCAGAATGAAGAAGGGGATGGCCATCAGCGAGAAATTGTTCATTCCCGTGAACATGCGCATCGGCACGATCACCGGATTGGTGTTGCCGAAGAAGTCGATGGCGAGGAACACGGCGAAGGCCAGTGAAGCGAAAATGGGCAGCCCCAGCAGCAGCACCGCGAAGAAGATGGGAAGCAGAGCCGTAATCATGAGGAACTCCAGTCATCAGACGAGCTTGTCTTTTTCGGCGGCGAGCTCTTCGGCGAGGCTGACCGGTGGCTTGGTCCAGGCTTCGTGAATCACCCACAGATAGCGCAGGATCAGCAGAATTCCCGAGATGCCTATAGGCAGGTAGAACCAGGCCATTGGCAGGCGCAGGGCGGCGGTGAGCTGGCCACGCCCCAGGGTATTGAAGTAGAGCTGGAAGCCGTAGTAGGCCAGGTAGCCGGCGAAGGCGATGCCGAGCAGGGCGGCGGTTATGTGTAGCCAGCGATTGACGGCAGGCGGCACGAAAGCGTTGAGGACGTCGACGGAGATGTGCACCCCATGACGTACGCCCATGCTGGCGCCGACGAAGCTCATGCAGATGATGGAGTAGATGACGACTTCCTCGACCCAGAAGATCGAGCTGTTGAAGCCATACCGATAGACGACTTGAAGCGTGGTGAGCACGGTGGCGATCGACATGAACACGACCATCGCCACGCTCTCCAGAAAGTCCAGAACCTTGTTGAGTGCGTCGAACATGGTTGAGGCCACTCGGTTGGAGTCAGGGAAGGCACGGTACCGCTGCCCGGCGCTCATGGCGCGGGCAGCGGCAAACCTGCGGGTGCGTGGCTTCAGTAGGAGATGCCGACCTCGTCGTACACCTTGTGCAGCAGCTCGGTGGTGACCACGCTTTCGTATTCGCGGTGAACCGGCATGCTGGCTTCGATGAACGCCTCGCGGGCTTCGGGGGAGAGCTCGTTGATGGCGATCTCGTCCTGGATGGCCTCGAGAATGCGCTCTTCATCCTGCAGGGTCAGCTCGCGGGCCAAATCGCGGCCGTTGTCGAAGGCTTCGCGCATGACCTCCTGAAGGTCCTCGGGTAGGGAGTTCCAGGAGTCGCTGTTCATCACGGCGGCATAGCCGTGGTAGGCGTGGTTGGTCAGGGTGAGGTAGTCCTGCACTTCATGGAAGCGCATGGTGTAGATGTTGGCCAGCGGGTTCTCCTGACCGGAAACGACACCCTGCTGCAGGCCGTTGTAAACCTCGGTGAAGGCCATGGCCGTGGCGTTGGCGCCGAAGTTCTGATAGGTGGAGATGATGATCGGCGCCTGCATGGTGCGCATGCGAATGCGCTCCAGATCGTCCGGGCCTTCGACTGGCCGCTCGTTGTTGCTCATGTGACGGAAGCCGGCACCCCAGAAGTTCACGCCGTACATGTTGTGGGCTTCCAGGGTATCGAGGATCTCACGGCCCACGTCGCCGTCCAGCACCTTGACCATGGTGTCGTAGTCCGAGATCAGGAACGGCAGATCGAGGATCTGCAGGCGCGGCTCGAAGTTGCCCAGGGTGGCCGTCGGCGGGATGCCGATGTCAATCAGCCCCATCTGGATCTGTTCGATGATCTCCACGTCGCCGCCCACCTGAGCTGCCGGCAACACGTCGATACGAATTCTGCCGTCCGAGTTCTCTTCCACTTCCTGCTTGAAGCGCAGCGCGGCCTGACCGTTCGGGGTGTCCTCGATCAGTACGTGTGCGAAGCGGAAGGTGTATTCGGCGGCCTGGGCCTGACCCATGCCAAGGGAGGCGGCGGCAATGGCCGCGACCAGCGTTGCTTTGCTCAGTTTGTTTTTCATCTTTCACCTCGTTGTGGGTTCTTGTCGCGTGTCCAACGTTGTTGGTTGCGCATGGGCAGCCGATTGCGGCTCGTACGCCATGCGTCATGACCTCGTTTCCCTGCGAAACTCGCCCGAGGCAGGTTCCTGGCTCATGCCCGCTATGGGGCGTCAGGCGGCCAGGAGTTTCACTCTCTCCGCCAGTGGCTGAGCGCCAGTGGAGGCAAGTAGTGTCGATAACGCCATGCGTGCCTTGCGTGCGCTAAGGTCGGTAACCGGCATGACCCCAGCCGACTCCAGGCTGGCGAGGCTGCCGATGAACTCGTAACTGGCGTGAACGGGGCCGCTGGCGCAACTGCTGACCACCATGACCGGTATGCCGCGTGCGGTGATATTGGCGATGGCTTGCATCCAGTCGGGAGGTACGTGGCCACGCCCAAGCCCCTCGATCACTAGTCCGACTGCACCGCTTGCCACCGCCGCTTCGACCAGGCTTGGCGAAGCGCCGAGATAAGCGGGCAGGATGTCGACCCGGGGCATGGCGTTCTCTATCGCTAAGGGCGTGCCAGCGGGACGCTGGGGGATGGCGCTCAGCCGCACTTGGGCGCCGTCCACATACCCCAAGGGCCCAGTGTCGGGTGCGGCGAAACCGTGCACCTGAAAGGTGCTGACCTTGCGTACCTGTCTGGCGGCGAAGATCGATTGGTTGAATACCACCAGCGGACCGAGCCCTGCCGCTTGTGACGATGCTGCGACCTTCAAGGCATCGGCGATGTTGCAGAAGGCGTCGGTGCCCGGCTCATGTGGGGCCCGCTGCGAACCGGTCAGCACCACTGGCTTGCCGTCGGGTAGGGTGATGTCGAGAAAGTAGGCTGTCTCTTCGAGGGTGTCGGTGCCGTGAGTGATGACGATGCCTTGCACGTCGTCTTGTGCAGCGATGTCCAGGCACGCTTCACGTAGGCCCAATAGGTCTTCGAAGGTAATGGCGTTGCTGGGCTTTTGCAGGAGCGAGCGCACCTCGACCTGTGCTGTGAAATCGGTCGGCAGGCTGACCTGGGCCAGCAGAGTTTCGCCCTGGAGGGCGCCGGAGCGGTTGCGTCCCGAGGCGTCGAGTTGACTGGCGATGGTGCCGCCGGTGGCCAGTACGACGATTCTGCTTTTTGTCATTGCTCGTGTCCGTGGTGTTGCGCAAGCGTAACCTTGAACGCCTGCCGGCAAGACATCTGATGTCTGATGTCAGTTGTGATATGCTATGCAAAGATTTGCTACAAACGCAAGAGCGCGACACAATCGAGAGGGCATTGACGATCTTGAAGGTCAGGCAGCGGTGCGCTAACTGGTTGTTGTGTTTAATAAAAATTTGGAAGTTTTCGCTAACCGTAAAACGAGAGGCCACATGAGTACGAAACGCCAGCTCACCGCCCGAGCCACCCCATGCGACTCTTTTGGTGGCTCCATCGAGAGAAGCTCAGTGGCCATGCAGCTGCTCGAGCGAATCAAGGGCGCTCTGATCCGCGGCGAGCTCAAGCCTGGCGATTTCCTGCCTTCCGAGACGGAGTTGACCCATAGTCTGGGCATCGGCAAGTCCAGCGTTCGTGAAGCCATCAAGATGCTCCAGGCAATCGGCATCGTGGAGGTTCGGCGCGGACAGGGGACAGTCATTCGCCGTGAGCCGGGTGAGCCGATCGTCGATCCGATGGCCTTCGGCATGATCCTGGCGCGCGGCATGACCCGCGACTTGCTCGAGTTTCGCCGCATGTTCGAGCCGGCTTATACGCTTCAGGCTATGAAGTCTGCCAGGCCGGATGATCATGCGCGGATTCGTCAGGCCATCGATGACATGGAAGCGGCCATTGCCAACGGTGAGCAGACGGCTAGGCACGACGTTGCCTTTCATCGGGCCATCCTTCACGCCACCCACAACCCGATGACCATTCGTGTCGGCGAGACGCTCCTGCAATTGATCGAGGCGGCGCTGGAAACCTCCATGCAGACCCTGCCCGACGTGGCACTCAAGGACCACAAGGCGATCTACCAGGCATTTCAGCAAGGCGATGGCGAAGGCGTTCGCGCCGCCATCGAAGTCAGTAGCAAAAGCTGGGAAACCAACCTGACCTACGTGGAAGGAGAGACCTAGCGGTTGATCAATGCGCGGTCCAGCCGCCATCGACCATCAAGGCGCTGCCGGTGATCAGGTTGGCGGCGGGCGAGGCGAGAAACACCACGGGGCCCATCACGTCTTCGATGCGGCCGAGCCTTTCCAGCGGTATTTGGGCGAGCACTGCTTCACGGAAGCCGGGCTCCTGAAAGAAGGGCTGTGTCATCGGGGTTTCGATGAAGGTCGGGCAAAGGCTGTTGACGCGAATGCCACGAGGGCCCAGTTCGACCGCCATGGCGCGGGTCATGCCTTCCACTGCCGCTTTCGAGGCGCAGTAGAGGCTGCGGTTCTTGGCGCCCACGTGTCCCATCTGTGAGGAGACGTTGATCACGCTGCCGCCGGCGGACATCTCTTCGATCACCGTTTGGGTCAGGAAGTAGGTAGCCCGGACGTTGAGCGCCATGACCGCGGCGTAGTCCTCTTCCGTGACCTGGTCGATCGGTTTGGGGCGGTTGGTGCCGGCGTTGTTGACCAGTATGTCGAAGCGCCGGCCCGCCAGGGCGCGACGGGTGGCGCCCTGGTCTTGCACGTCCAGTGCCAGGCCTTCCGCTTCGTGCCCGGCGGTGCGCAGAGCCGCGACCACTTCTTCCAGCCGCTCGGCGTTGCGGGCCACCAGAGTCACTCGTGCGCCCGCTTGAGCCAGGGCGCAGGCGCAGGCCAGCCCGATGCCCTGGCTGGCGCCGGTGACGAGAGCGCTGCGCCCATCCAGGCGCAGGCTCGGGGTTTGCGGCAGCTTCATACCGGTACCGCGGAGGCATAGGGTACGTCACGCTTGCCGTAGCGGCGTACGCGTTCGTTGGCCTGCTCGCCGTGTCCGGCAAAGCCTTCCAGCGCACACAGGCGTGAGCAGTAGCTCCCAATTTCGGCGGAAGCCTCGTCGGTGAGCACCTTCTGATAGGTGCAGGTCTTGAGGAACTTGCCGACCCACAGCCCGCCGGTATAACGCGCGGCTTTCCTGGTCGGCAGGGTATGGTTGGTGCCGATCACCTTGTCGCCGTAGGCCACGTTGGTACGCGGGCCGAGGAAGAGCGCGCCATAGTTCGTCAGCCTGTCGAGATAGAGGTTGGGGTCTTCGGTCATCACTTGGACGTGCTCGTAGGCCATCTCGTCGGCCACCTGCAGCATTTCTTCGTGGCTGTCGCAAACGATGACCTCGCCGTAGTCGTTCCATGCCTGGCGGGCGATCTCGGCGGTGGGCAGCTTGGCCAGCAGCTCATCGATGGCGGTGAGCGTCGCCTTGGCCAAGGCCTCGGAGTTGGTGAGCAGCGCCGCGGGCGAGGTGGGGCCGTGTTCGGCCTGGCCCAGCAGGTCGGTGGCACAGAGCAGGCCGTCGACGGTTTCGTCGGCGATGACCAGGGTTTCGGTGGGGCCGGCGAAAAGATCGATGCCCACCCGGCCGAAGAGCTGACGCTTGGCTTCGGCAACGAAGGCATTGCCGGGGCCGACCAGCATGTCGACCGGTTCGATGGACTCGGTGCCGATGGCCATGGCGCCAACCGCCTGTACGCCACCCAGCACCAGGATTTCATCGGCACCGGCCAGATGCATTGCCGCCACGATAGCCGGATGCGGCTTGCCTTGATAGGGCGGGGCGGCAGCGATGACGCGTTTGACACCGGCCACCTTGGCGGTCAGCACGCTCATGTGCGCAGAAGCGACCATGGGGTAGGCACCGCCGGGTACGTAGCAGCCTACGGAATTGACCGGGATGTGCTTATGACCCAGCACCACACCGGGCCGTGTTTCCACTTCGACGTCTTGCATACTGGCCAATTGGGCCTCGGCAAAGCGGCGAATCTGAGCCTGGGCGAAGCGGATGTCGTCGAGTTCTTGCGCCGTGAGCTCCGATATTGCCCGTTCGATCTCGGCTTGGCTCAGCCGGAAGGTGGTGGGCGACCAGCGGTCGAATTTTTCCGAAAGCTCTCGCACGGCTTCATCGCCTCGTGTCTCGATGGCTTGAAGCGTCTGCTCGACGGTTTCCCGAACCTTGCGGTCGGCTTCGGCGCGGGCTTCGCTCGGGGCGCCCGTTTTCAGTCGTCGGATCATGGCGGTTACCTGCTGAATTGTACGAGTGATCGAGTTGCCTCGACAGACGGCTCATCGCAAGGCTAGTATCGTTTGCATACGAATGCAATTGTCTTGTTTCAGCCATTCGAGCCGAAAGTCATTTTGAGTCAATAGGAGGCAGCATGTCGGAGCCTATCGCGGTAGTGGGGGCAGGACTGATAGGACGGGCTTGGTCGATGGTCTTTGCTCGGGCGGGGCGCTCGGTGAGGCTGTATGATGCCCAGCCGGAGGCCCTGGCGGGTGCGACGCAAGCGATTCGCCAGTCGTTGCAGGACCTGCAGCGCGCCGGCCTGGTCGATGATCCCGAGGCGATTCTGGCGCGCATCGAGATCGAACCCGACCTGGCACTCGCGGTGGGTGAGGCTGCCTACGTGCAGGAGTGCGGCCCCGAGAATCTCGAGGTGAAGCAGGAAATATACACTCGCCTCGAGGCGGAGACGGCGCCCGACACCATTCTTGCCAGCTCCACTTCAGGCATTGCGGCGTCGCGCTTCACGGGGCACTTGACGCATCCGCAGCGCTGTCTGGTGGCGCACCCGGTGAATCCCCCTTATCTGGTGCCGGTGGTCGAGGTGGTGCCTGCACCGAACACCAGCCCGGATGCGGTCGAAAGAACGCTGGCCTTGATGTCCGAGGTGGGCCAGGTGCCGGTGCTGGTCAAGCGCGAGTTGCCTGGCTTCGTTCTCAATCGGCTGCAGGGGGCGCTGCTCAACGAGGCGCTGCGCCTGTTCCGTGACGGCTATGTCTCGGCCGAGGATCTGGACAAGACCGTCAAGCATGGCCTGGGGCTGCGGTGGTCGTTTATGGGGCCGTTCGAGACGATCGATCTCAATGCCCCGGCGGGGGTGACCGATTACGCTCGCCGCTATGGCCCGCTCTATGCCGATGTGGATGCCCAGCGCGATGGGGCCTCTCCCTGGCAGGCGGAAACCCTTGCGGCGCTGGAGGCGGAACGACGCACGGCGCTGCCTCTCGAAGGGCTGGCCGAACGCCAGGCTTGGCGCGACCGCCAACTGATGGCGCTTGGCGCCTACAGCAAGCTGCAAGACGAGCGCGACGCATGAAGCGGAGGTCCGTGACCACTCGCGATGTGGCTCTACTGGCCGGGATCTCGGTTCACGAGTTCTTCACGCGCCAGAGGGGCTGAGGGCCGGGCCTGACGGCCCGACCTGCATGCCCTGACGTTTTCGTATCCAATTCTCGCAATCGACACGAAGAGCCTGCCTGCAAGGGCCGGCTCATACTCCTGCTTACGGCACGCCTCCGCACGCCGATTGTTAGGCTCAATCGTCCTGCCTCTGGAAATTTATTTAAATACATATGGTTAGTTAAGACTTTCGCTTTGGCGGTGAAGCGCCTTGTGAGCGATACCCTGCTGTGCATCAGCTGGACAAGGTTAGACAAAGGTCTGGTTATAGGCTTTCTTGACTGATCGTATCCAATAAACTAGTTTGGGATACAAGTCAGGGCGACTTTGGTCAGGGTAGAACCCGCCCGAATCGCTCGTATCGCCAAGAACAATTTCTAAATGGGCACATGAAGCGAACGTAAAACGATCGCAAACAATCGCAAAAACAATAGAAAGAGAGGAGCAGGCATGACTGTCCAGCCCAAGATGAAAACGACCGCCAAGGCGCTCTTTGCCGGCGCTATCCTCGTGGCCGCAGCGCCGGGAGCAGCCTTTTCCGCCAATGCTGCCGAATGGCCGACGGAAAACGTCAGGCTCATCCTGCCTTTTAGTGCAGGTGGCTCCATCGATCGTTTTGCGCGCGGGTTGACCCAGCATTGGGAGGAGTTTCACGACTACGCCATGATCGTGGACAACCGTGGTGGGGCTTCAGGCTTGCTGGGCTCCAGAACGTTTCTCGGTTCTCCGTCCAACGGTCACTACCTGTTCGCAGGCATTCAGCCGACCTTGAGCATGAACATCGTGGCTCAAGGTGCCGATTTCGATCTGGACGACTTCACCTTCATTAATATCGAGCAGCGCGACTATACCTCGATCGTCGTTCGTGCCGACTCTCCCTATGAAACCATCGAAGAGCTGGTCGAGAGCATTCGCGAGAACCCGGGTAGCGTTACCATGTCCATGGCGACCGGCTCTGGAACGCACCTCTTTGGCCTGGCATTTCTCGATACGCTGGATCTGAATCCCAATATCGTGACCTTCGATGGTGGTGGCGAGCAGCGCACGGATCTGCTTGGCGGTCACTCCGATGCCGCGTTTTCTTCGGCATATGGCGATATGACACTCGGTGATCAGGTGCGTGTGCTGGCCGTTTCTTCACATGAGACATTCCCTGGCTGGCCGGATGCCCCGCCGGTGAACGAAGCCTTTCCAGAGGCGGACCTTCCCGCCATTGGCGATAACCGCTTTCTTGCCGTACATACCAGCTTTGCTGAGGAAAACCCTGAAGCTTTCGAAGCCATCGTTGCAAGCTACCAGGAAGTGTTCAACAGCGATGCTTACCAGGCACATATCGAAAACCTCGGCTCCGACTTGATTTCAGGCTACTACGGGCCTGAAGAGTCGAAGGAAATTATTTATGAAATCCATGAGGTCGTGGAAAGATACGGCGATATGCTGTCAGGAAACTGATCGATAGGGAGGGGCGCTAGCGCGCCTCTCCTTTTCCTTGGCACGCACTAATTGCTTTATGGGATGAACGCTTATGGATTTTTTAAGGCAGTTGGGAAAGAAGGGCGGTGAGTTTATCGTTCCTTCTATCATGCTGGCTTACGCAACTTACTATTACATGGAAGTAAGCGGGTTGCCAAGGCGTGAAGTTAACTTGCTGCTCATTCAGCCGGTATATTTCGTTATAGTCGTGGCGTTTACCATTCTGGTAGCTGCTTACGTGTATAGCTTGCTGATTGGTAAGCCAGTATCCGCTTCCGGCAGCGAAGCAGGTGAGAGAAAAATCACCAACAAAGCAGCAACGGTGTCGTTTGCGGTGCTGACAGTGGCTTATGTGTTTGGAATTGAGTGGATGGGTTTCGTGATCTCATCCTGGCTCTATATGGCATTGCTTTTGATTTTTTTCTCCGTTAAATCTTGGCTGATTATTGTAATTTTTCCCGCAGGAACGGCTCTGTTCATTCATTTGACTTTCGATATGTGGCTGAGCATCCCGCTTCCTAAAGGAATTCTATTTTAACCGCTTGGTCGGAGATTTTTTATGTTCGATGCTGCTCCTATCTTGGAGGGTCTTGGCCTTCTTGCCGATTGGAAGGTCATGTCCATTATTCTTTTAGGAGTGTTTTTCGGAATCATTACCGGTGCCATTCCTGGGTTCAGTACGCCTCTGGCCATCAGCATCATGCTGCCGCTGACTTACCCAATGAGCCCGGTTCTGGGGATAGCATTTCTCACTGCCATTTATGCGGGAGGGAATTTCGGCAGCTCCATCTCCTCGATTCTGCTGAACATACCGGGCTCTCCCCAGGCTATCGTGACAGGCTTTGACGGTAACCCAATGACGAAGCAGGGAAGAGCGAGTGAGGCACTGGGTATGGCAGTCGCCTCATCCGCCATGGGCAACCTGCTCGGTGCTTTCTTTCTGATTCTGGTCATGCCGCTTATCGTCACGGTTGCGTTGATGTTCGGTCCGCCCGAACTGTTCCTGGTGGGTGTGTTGGGGCTTACGGTTATTGCTGCGTTACATAACAGCTTTCTCAAGGCCATCATCGCGGGTGGTTTTGGGGTACTGTTGGGAACCGTAGGCATGACGTCGACCGGTGCAATTCGTGGTACCCACGGTTATTTTGAATTGATGGACGGCATTCCTGTCATACCGGCTTTGATAGGACTGATCGGTTTTTCAGAACTGTTCTATATGTTGCAGCAGCGTTACGTTACCGGTGGAAGCAAACGCAAAGGCGAAAGTGAAAAAAATCTGCATAGTCTTCTCTACGGTTTCGGTCGTGTTTTGAAGCATCCCTTGACAGTGTTAAAGTCAAGCACCATCGGTGTTATCATCGGCGCTCTGCCTGGTGCTGGTGCCACCGTGGCTAGCGTCGTAAGCTATAATGAGGCCAAGCGAAGCTCAAAGAAGCCGGAAGGATTTGGAAAGGGAGCGGAAGAGGGGTTGATCAGCGCTGAGTCGGCAAACAATGCATCCGAAGGGGGTGCTCTGGCTACCATGCTGTCCTTGGGCATTCCGGGTGGTTTAGCGACTGCGGTAATGGTAGGTGCCTTCATGCTGCAAGGGCTAATCCCCGGGCCGAGATTGTTCATCGATCACCAGGGCCTCGTATACGGGATCATGTTTGCGCAAGTCGTAGCTTCTTTCTTCCTGTTCATGGCTGGTCTGCTGGTATCGCTGTACGCAGCCAAGGTAATCAATATACCTACTATCGTTTTGATTCCCTTGATTGCTGTATTTTCAGTGGCGGGAACTTACGCTATCAGCCTGCAAATGTTCGATGTGAAGATCATGCTCGTTTTTGCAGCGTTGGGAATCTTGATGAGAAAATATGACTACCCCCTGATAGCGGTCATTCTCGGTATCATCCTCGGCCCGATACTGGATCGCCAGTTGATGAGAACCTTCCAGGGGGCGGGTGAGCTCTCCATAGGCATTTTCCTGAACCGACCTGTGAGCCTCATCCTGCTATGCATGATCTTGTTCTGCTTGGCGCCTATCGCCTTTAAGATATATCGTAATGCAAAAGAGAGTCTGGGGTATGCAAGGCGTACCTGATTGATCTATGGAATGAGAAAATATCGTGCAAGGTGGGAAAATATGGAAGTTTTAGACACAGCTAGCCCAAGATTCACTAACCTTCCCGCTCCTGAAAGGGCTTATATCATCATACGCGAAGCGATTCTTGCCGGTGAATACCAGCCCAATGACAGGCTTCGTGAAGATGAGCTGGCAAATCGGGTGGGTACCAGCAGAACACCCGTGCGAACGGCGTTGCATCGCCTCGCCCAGGATGGATTCGTGGTGTTTCATCCCAATTCCGGTGCTGCGGTGCGTGGCTGGACAAGGAAAGACGCGATAGAGATATTTCAGGTCAGGGCCTGCCTTGAAAGCTGTGCCGCCGGGCTTGCGGCGCGAAATGCCACGCCGAGGGATATCAGAGATCTCGAACTGATCTGCGAGGAAATGGAAAGCTATCGGTTGGCGCCTGAGACGGTCGAGTCTCTGTCGGTATTGAACAGAAAGTTTCATACCAAGATTCTGAAACTGGCAGACAATTCCAAGCTTGAGGAAACGGCGCTGTCTCTCATGGATATCGGCTTCTTGATTCGGTCGTATCGATTCTTCTCGGCCAAGGATGAGCAGCGCAGTTTGATACACCATCGTGATCTCGTAGCGGCCATAGCGGCAGGTGATAGTGACTGGTCCTCATCGATAATGAAGTCGCACATCATGGCAGCATGCGATCTTGTCAGGACGAGCGAGGAGGAATAATGCCAGGTTTCGTTTTCAATACTACGCGACAGCTGATCGTCGAACATGGCGCGGCTGAGCGTCTTCACGAAGTGGTGGGCAAGTTTTCGGCCGAGCGTATCTTTGTGGTCACGGACCCGGGGATTGCCGAGCTAGGATTGCTGGGGCCGGCGATAGAAAACCTCGAAAAGTATGGAGCCAAGGTCGAGCTGTTCGACGGCGTCGTGGCGGATCCTCCCGAAGCGGTTGTGCTCGAGGCGGTGGAGCGGGCCAGGCGGATGCGTGCCCAACTGGTCATCGGGTTTGGCGGCGGCAGCTCAATGGATGTTGCCAAGCTGGTGGCATGCTTTGCCCATCTGCATTGTCGCCAGTCGCTGCAGGAGGCCTATGGGGTGGGCAATCTCGAGGGCGAGAGGCTGCCACTCGTCCAGGTGCCGACGACCGCAGGTACGGGCTCCGAGGTGACGCCCATCTCCATCGTGACGACAGGCGAGACGACTAAATCGGGCATCGTCTCGCCGGTGTTGCTCCCGGATGTCGCCGTACTCGATGCCACTCTGACGGTGGGGCTGCCACGCCATGTGACGGCGGCGACGGGTATCGATGCCATGGTGCATGCGATTGAGGCCTACACGAGCAAGATTCGCAAGAATCCGATGTCAGATACGCTCGCCAGGGAGGCTCTGCGCCTACTCGTCACACATATCGATCGGGTCATGCAGGATGGCTGGGATCTGGAAGCGCGACAAGCCATGCTGCTGGGTTCCTGCTTGGCCGGGCAGGCTTTTGCCAACGCTCCGGTAGCTGCAGTACATGCCTTGGCTTACCCGCTGGGGGGCCATTACCACGTGCCCCATGGGCTATCCAACGCCTTGGTGCTTCCTGCAGTACTGCGTTTCAATGCGGTGACGGCAGCCGATCTCTACGCGGAGCTGGCTCCCATTTTCACGCAAGAAGCGCGCTCCCGCTCTAACGTGGACGATTGCGAAAGCTTTATTGCAAGCATCGAGGCCCTACTTAAAAGAAGCGGTCTGCCGCTCAGGTTGCGTGATGTCGGTGTTCTCGAGTCCTCTCTTGATGAGTTGGCGTCAGACGCCATGCAGCAGCAGCGCTTGCTCGTGAACAACCCTCGGGAAGTGACGGAGCGGGACGCTCTCGAGATCTATCGAACTGTCTATTGAGGTCACGATACGGGCGGAGGGGGTAAAACCCCAGCCCGCCGGCCGCTAGTCACTCGACTTGCTGATCATCAGTCGGAGCAGCAGAGGAAAGCTGAGGGCCATGAACATCAACCTGGCCAAATGATGGATTCCGACGAACCCTGCGTCGTGACCGACTGCGAGAGCGATCAAGGCCATGACTTCCGCACCGCCGGGGGCGTAGGCCAATAGCAGCTGGGTAAAGGGTATGTCGGCTGCCACGCTGATGGGAAAGGCGATCGCGCTGGTTGCCAACAGGGTCAACGCTACGGAAAAACACGACACGGGCAGCAGCTTGGCCATTCTGCCGAGGCTGCTGTCGGTGAAGCGTGTTCCGATCATCGCTCCGGTCAGAATGAAGATCGTTACTTTCAGGCCCGTGGGCAGCCTGCCCACTTCGAACCCACTGAGGGAAACCAGGGCCGCCCCCAAGATGGCACCCAGGAGAGCGGCAGCAGGCAGCCGACAGCGCTGACATATGGCGGCGCCCAGGCCCGCTGCGAGAACGAGCAGGGCGAGTGCCGTGTAGTGGGTACCCTGAACTTGATGAACTCTTTCGCCTACGGCTCCTTGTGCAAGTAGCGGAAAAAGCACGACGAGAAAAAGTAGTCGTATGCTCTGGATCATCGTGACTTGCGGTACATTGCAAGGGTATTGCGATGCCGTTTGCAGAATCAGCACCATGTGCCCGGGGTAGGCTGAGAGAAAACTGGTATTCCCGGAGAGCTTGGTAAGTCTGGCAAGCGTATAGGAGACGGTAAACGTGATGGTGAGCATGGCGACCATCAGCCCTGCCAGGCTGGGAAACCAGGAAGCCGCTTCGGAGAAGAATCGTGGGCTCAAGGAGCTGCCGATACTGATCCCCACTAGTACCAGGACCAATGACTGGAGCTCGCCGGGGTAATGGAGGCGAAAGCCGGCGAGGCTGGCTGCCAAGGTTGCGCCGATGGCGCCAAGCAGCCAGCCTGCAGGAAGCCCGGCAGCGCTGCCGACTAGCCCGCCCAGGCTGGCCAAAGCCAGGGTTCGGGCCGTACTCGAAATATGGGTGTCCAAACCGTGAGTCCTGAGTGGCTGGGCATGGAAATCTCACCGGGCCAATGCCCGGTGAGTCATCGGCAGAGGCTAGCCCATATAATGCTTTTCGAACTCCCAAACTTCCGGGAAGCCAATCAGCTTATTGAACTCACTGAAGCTATACAGCTGGGAAGAGTCGGTTACGTCGCCGTTTTCCTTCAAGTCCGCATAGCTCTTTTCCAGCGCCGCGGCGGTGGCCAGGAAGCCGGCGGCAGGGTGGATGGCCAGAGCGAAGCCCAGCGACTGCAGCTTTTCGGCTGACAATAATGGTGTACGACCCCCTGGTACCATGTTGGCGATCAGCGGCTTGTCGATGCGCTTGCCTATGGTTTCCATTTCCTGCTCCGACTCGGGCGATTCGATGAAGATGACGTCGGCACCCGCATCGCTGTAGGCCTGCGCGCGCTTCAATGCTTCATCGAGTCCCAATGCCGTGCGCGAGTCCGTCCGTGCAATGATCACAAGATCGTCGCTACGCCTTGCATCGCAGGCGACCTTGATCTTTTGCACCATGTCTTCCAAGGGGATGACTCGACGGTCTGGCGTATGACCGCATTTCTTCGGGAATTCCTGGTCTTCCAGTTGAACGGCGGATGCCCCGGCTTCCTCATAGCCTCGTACGGTATGATGAACGTTGAGCAGGCCGCCATAGCCGGTGTCGGCATCGGCGATTATGGGGGTGTCGGTCATTTTCGCCATGGTGGCGATTCTGCCGACCATGTCGCTGTAAGTGGCAATGCCGGCGTCGGGTAGGCCCAGGTGAGAGGCAACCGTGCCATAACCCGTCACGTAGAGAGCCTTGAAGCCCATGCGATCGGCTATCAGGGCTGAAATCATATCATAGATGCCTGGTGCAACGACGATTTCGCCAGAGTTAAGCTGTTCTTTAAGTGACTTGGCTGTCATTTTTTACTTCTCCTTTGTATATACCAATTGTTCACCTTCGGCACCCTCATGATGCTGGTGGTGTTGCGACCCATGGGTTGGCGTTGATGTGGTGTGTTTCGAATTCTTTGATTTTATCTAGCAGACGATAAGTCATTTGAATTTCCGACTCGCCTTTTAATAGAGCTTCTTTTCGATAAGCATCGATTTCAAAGGGGTAACGTAAATCTGAGCTGTTGATGATGCTTTGCTGAGGCAAGTCAACGGTCAATATTTGGGGTTGACCTTCTTCTTGCATCAGAGACTGGATGCTTTGCTCATCCAGGCGAATCACTAGCAGACCGTTCTTCAGGCTATTATTGAAAAAAATATCGCCAAAATCCGGAGCAATGACGACACGAAAGCCATAATCGAGAAGTGCCCATACTGCGTGCTCGCGTGATGAACCACATCCGAAGTTTCTCCCGGCAATGAGAATAGTCGACTCTGCCTGGGTGGGGTCATTGAGGGGAAAACCTACTTTCGGCTTGCCATCAGGCGTAAAGCGCAGATCATGAAAGAGTTGATCCTCGTATCCGGCTTCACGGGGCCGATGTAGATATCGCGCCGGTATGATTTGGTCGGTGTCGATGTTTTCCCAAGGCAGGCTCAGAGCCTGTCCACGGTGAGTGGTAAAAGCTAGCATTTGGTGCCCTCCAGCTCCCTGACGTCGGTGAGGTGACCGGTAATGGCAGCGGCGGCGGCCATTGCTGGGCTCATGAGATGCGTACGACTTCCCGGGCCTTGGCGGCCAGCGAAGTTGCGATTGGAGGTGGATGCGCAACGAGCACCGCTTGGTACCGAATCGCCGTTCATGGCAACGCACATGGAGCAACCAGGCTCACGCCACTCGAAACCTGCCTGGTGAAAGATTTCGTGCAATCCTTCTTTTTCTGCTTGCTGACGGACTTGCTGAGAACCGGGCACGACGATAGTAGGCACTTTGGCTCTGCCAAGCTTTGCAATTTTCGCGGCTTCACGAAGGTCTTCCAGGCGGCTATTGGTGCAGGAGCCGATGAATACCCGGTCGACTTTCAGAGAAGTGAGTTTCGCACCCGGCTCGAGACCCATGTACTCGATGGTGGCTTGGTATTGCTCCATCTTGCTTGTCTCGATGTCTCCAAGGTCCGGAATGTGACCGGTAATGGGCAGGGCCGTTTCCGGGGAATTTCCCCAGGTTACCGTGGGGGCAATCGAGCGGGCATCTATGGCAACTTCCTTGTCATGATGGGCATCGTCATCGCTCTTGAGGCCTCGCCATGCTTCTACGGCACGTTCGAAAAGCTCTCCTTGTGGCGCAAAGGGCTTGCCCTTCAAATATGCAAACGTGGTTTCATCGGGTGCAATCATGCCGCCCCGAGCGCCGGCCTCTATCGACATGTTACATAGCGTAAGACGTGACTCCATCGACAGGTTGTCTATGGCCTCACCCGCATATTCAATGACATACCCGGCACCACCATTGGCACCGATGGTTCTGATGATGGTGAGGATCAGGTCTTTTGCCGTGACATGCACTCCCAGCTCTCCATCGATGCGGATCCGCATTGTCTTGGGGCGCTGCTGCCAAAGCGTCTGTGTGGCCAGTACATGAGCGACCTCAGAGGCACCGATGCCAAATGCCAGTGCGCCTAATGCGCCGTGGGTGGAGGTATGGCTATCGCCGCAAACGAGCAGAGTGCCTGGCAGGGTCAGCCCCAGCTCGGGACCCGCTACGTGTACGATCCCCTGGCGCTCATCATTCGCTCCGAAGGAGGTGATTCCCTGCTCGCGAGCATTTTCTGCCAGTGTCGTCACCATGGCGTCATGCACGGGATCGCGATCAGGGTCGTCATGAGTGGCAATGTAATGGTCGGCCATACCGAACGTAAGGTCGGGCCTTCTTACCTTCTGTCCCTCGCTCTTGAGCTGGTCGAATGCTTGCGCTGTGGCGTCGTGAACTAGGTGGCGGTCGATGAAAAGGAGTGCAGTGCCATTGTCTCGTTCGCTGATGACATGCGACTCCCATATCTTGTCGAAAAGTGTTCTTCCCATCGCTGCGTGCCTCGCTGTCGTTGGCCTCGCTGTCGTTGTTAGCCATCGCTGGGCGTGTGATGCCAGCTAGAGTATACATATACTACATATCGTATCCAATCAAGCGCTGTGAGGGTTGTTTCCCATGTCGGGGCGATGCGCCGGCTATTGATGTTGCTGCTGAGTCCGTTAGGCGGGTGCAACATGCGGGTGAGCATAAGCTATTGATATAAAGCGATTAAAATTTCAATTCTGACAGTTGGTGCGGCCTTTCTTTCGGATCGTCAAATTTTTTCCGCTCGTACGAAGGGGCTGGGATTTGACAAAACGTATCCAATGAGCAAGGCTGAGATTCGCCAGTATACAGACAAGAATCTATCAACTGGAGATGAGACATGGCACAGCACGGATCAGGGCCTGAAATTTGGGAAAAAGGTTTCTCAAACAAAAGCTTGAACTCTTCCGGAGGAACTGGGCCATGTGCCGGTGGCGTTGTCGGCCCCACGCCGAGGGCTTGGAAAAGCCAGGAGGTGGTAGATGCTGAGGACGCCTGGGTCAGGGTGTTGTCGCAGGAGGAGCGTGAAGGGCTGCTCGGGGGCTTGGCGGCTTTTGAAAATGCCGGTAAGCCGCTGCTGGCAACCTGTGCCCGAGACTTCCCATTCGGCAACCTCGATCGCTTGCTTGCCGATGTAAAAGAGGCGGTCTCGCATGGGTTGGGCTTTGTCGTTCTGCGTGGGTTGCCTATTGAGTCGTTGTCCGTTGAACGTATCCGGGCGCTGTACTGGGGCTTGTGCAACCACTTGGGAGTACTTCGGCCGCAGGGAGTGAATAGCGACTTGCTCGGCGACGTGCGTGATGCCGGCGGGAATTACCGCTCTGCGAGCGGGAGGGGCTACAACACAAACGCGCGTCTCGACTACCACACAGACATGGCGGATCTGGTCGGCTTGCTTTGTATCAATGCTGCCAAAAGCGGCGGAGAAAGCCGTATTGCTTGCTCGATAGCGGTGAGAGACGAGATTGCCTCTACATCTCCGGAGCTTTTTGAAGCCCTCTACAAGGATATTTATTACTCTCGCAAAGGTGAGGAGAGTTCCGACGAACCGCCATATTATGCGGCTCCTATATTTTCTGAGCGAGATGGCGAGTTCTGTTGTCGGTACGTTCGCAACCACATTCGCTATGCCCATGAGTTCGATGGCGTTCCCCAGCCTGATGCCACTCAGACTGAAGCGATGGATATGCTGGATAGGCTTGTTGCATCTGATGATTTTACTTTAGAGATGGTGTTGGAGCCGGGGGATATGCAAATTCTTAACAACCATGTGATCTTGCACTCGAGAACTGATTTTATCGATTTTGAGGAGGAGGAAAAGAAACGCCATTTGTTGAGATCGTGGATTTCGACCCCGTACAGTCAGCCGCTCTCTTCCGCGCTTGAAGCAGCCTACCACGATGTTGCCGCGGGTGCCGTGCGTGGCGGAATCGTTGGCAAGAAATTCGATGGAGCAAAAAGAGAGTACACGAAGCAGGCGGCTGAGTTTCACGGCATGCCCTATCTGATACCAGCCTGAAGCATAAAAAAGTAACTTGTCCCGGGAGATAACAATGAAAAAATTGTCTATTGTTGCCGCAGTATCCGTCGCCGTTGGCTTGAGTGGTGTAGCAACGGCACAAGCCAATAGCTACCAAATGCTCGTTCCCTTTCCGACCAATCATGCCCTGAACGACATTGCTCACCTGTTTGTCGAAATGGTCGATGAGAAGTTCGATGGTCGTTATCAGATACGCCTGGTTGGCGAGGACGCAATCCCCGGGTTCGAGCAATTCGACCCGGTGAGCTCCGGTGTTTTCCCGATGGCGCTCTCGACTGGACCGTATCATACCGGAGTCACTGGCGTGGGGCTGGCTGCCGACGCCATTGATGCGGACCCGCAAGCGCGCCGGGAGTCAGGCATTTGGGAGGCCTATCAGGACTACTACCTGACACACAATGTTCGGATGATCTCGTTTCCCTCCGCCAATCCTGGTTACCATTTCATGTTGACCGATCCTATCGGGGATGATGGTGGGTTTGAAGGCCGTATCATTCGTGGCACGCTGACCTACCATGGCCCCATCCGTGCCTTTGGCGGATCCCCAGCTGTGATGCCTGTCTCGGAAATTTATACCGCTGCAGAACGTGGTGTGATCGAGGGTGCTGGTCACAATATTTTCGGTAATTACCAAATTGGACTGCACGAAGTACTGCCCTACCTGGTTCGTCCCGGCTTCGGGGTAACCAGCTTGATGGTAGTCTTCAATGAAGACTACTGGGCAGAAATTCCCGAAGAGGACCAGGCGACGTTTTTGGAAATTGGGCGTGAGTTGGAGGATGTCTCGCTTGCTCATTACGACGGCCTCATCGCTGAAGAAACGGAGTTGATGGAGGGGGTGGGTGCAGAGCTCACTTACCTGGGTGAGGAGCAGCAGCAAATGCTCGATCAGGCATTTGCAGATGGCTTATGGGAAGAGGCTATTCGTATTTCGGGAGAGCCTGCAGAAAGCATGCGCGAACTCGCCCGTGAGGCTGGCCTTACCCCCTGAAAGTCAAACCACGAAAGGAGTTAATCGTCACTGGCCGCCTGATGCGTGGCCAGTGACGATTTAGAGTCAAGCATCAGAGGGCTGAGGTGAAATGAATAAAATATACTCTGGCCTTGGCAAGACGCACGATGCGATAACGGATATAGGCTACTGGCTTGGTGTGCTGGCCTTGTTTGCTATCTTGCTCATGTTTTGCTATGAAATTACGGCGCGTTATTTTTTTCGTAGCCCTACTCAGTGGATCAACGATTTTACAGGGTATTTTCTGCTCTTTTCGACCTTTCTTTTGGCCCCGAGGTTGACGCGGGAGCGGGCCCATATTGAGATAACCTTCATTAAAGATGCCTTGTCGGATAGGGCTAGGGGCTTTTTCAATTCACTGTTGTTTTTACTGGCCACCATAGCTTGTATATGGGCAGGTTGGTATGCCTTCGAGGAAGCCATGCGCCAATATGATCGTGGTATCAGAACCATGGCGGTGATGTCGGTTCCCAGGTGGTGGATGAGCGCTGTTATCTCGTATGGCCTGATGAGTTCAGGGGTATATTTCTTTCGAGCTAGTGTCATGGAGTTGAAGAGCTCTTTGGCGAGTCGAGATCTTTGAGGCCTTATAAAAAATTCAACAAAGGAGGTAAGTATGGAATGGCTACAGATCTTGCTTGCAGGTTTGGGGATTCTTCTCTTCCTGTTTGTGCTCGGCGTTCCCGTATTTGTGGCATTTCTATTCACAAATCTGGTTGGAGCAATGTACTTCTTCGGCGGGCGTGGGTTCAGTATATTTACCAACAGCATTTACGATACGCTTGCTTCTTCGTCTCTTGCTACCATAGCACTTTTTATTTTAATGGGTGAGGTCTTGTTCCGTTCGGGAGCTACCGATGCCGTCTTTCGCTCGACCGATACGCTGATTGGGCGTGTGAAGGGTCGCGATTTTGTTCTTTCAGCTGCACTGGGAACGATCTTTGGGGCTCTGTCCGGGGCTGCTATGGGGGTCGTGGCGATGCTGGGGCGATCCCTTCTTCCGCAGATGCTTGCCAGGGGTAGCGACCGACGACTATCTATCGGGGCCATTCTGGGTGGGGCAAACCTGGCGCCTATCATACCGCCTAGCGTGCTTATCATTGTCATCGGCATGTTGGCCAATATCTCGATATCACGCTTTCTCATTGCAGGTATAATACCTGGGCTCATCATCGCTTGCCTGATTCTCTTGTATACGTCCGTCCGCATTGCAATCAACCCTGGATTGGCTGGCCAGGCTTCCCAGCATGATGTGCCCGTAAGGAGTTTCAAGGATAAGGTTGTTGCCGTCATTCAATTGCTACCTTTCTCGGTCATTATTTTCTTCGTGATGGGATTCATTCTGCTGGGGATCGCCACTCCTTCAGAGTCGGCAGCTTCCGGAGTGGTAGGGGCTCTACTTGCGGCTGCTTATTACAAGAAACTTTCCATTAGAATGATTCTTGAATCTGTGCAGTCTGCTGCTGCAGTTTCGGCCGTCATATTGATCATCATGGCCAGTTCAAAGCTGTTCAGCCAGTTGCTTTCTTTGAGTGGTGCAACATCTGCCATAGCCCAACTCTCCGTTGCGACTTCTCTGGATCCGCTTGTCATGCTGTTTATCATGATGTTGATACCATTCATTTTCTGTATGTTCATGGACCAATTAGCGATTAGTATCGTCATTATTCCCATCTATGCGCCTGTCATAGCCGCGTTGGGATTCGATCCGCTGTGGTTCTGGGTTCTGTTTCTCATCAATGTGACTATAGGAGGTTTTTCTCCACCGTTTGGCTATGTTCTATTTGCTTTCAAGGCGGCGGCACCTGAACTAAAAGTGAGTGACCTCTATGCTGCCGCCTGGCCTTTTGTGGGTGTCTTTATTCTGGCCATGGTGATCATTGCCATGTTCCCCGCCTTGGTGACTTGGTTGCCGGGCATGTTGTGATAAGCATGTTATGATCAACGGAGAAGAAAAATGACGAACGACAATCTTCAGGAAAATTACCGCGACACCTTCAATGGTTCGACCGGTTTCGGTAATGCTTCGGCTGTACTGGCAATAGACTTCATGAAGGCTTATACACTTCCTGATAGTGGGCTGTATGCGGAAGGTGTCGTCGAGGCGGTCAAGCATGCGGAGACATTATATAAATGTGCGCGTCGATGCGAAATTCCAGTCATCCATACCCGTGTTGTCTTTTCGGAGGATGGGGCTGATGGCGGAGTGTTCATAAAGAAATTGCCTGTTCTCCGCCAGATGACGGAGAGCAGTGTTTATTCGCAATTCGATGAAAAGGTCTTGCCTGCTCAAGGCGAGACTGTCTTGCGAAAACAATATCCAAGCGCCTTTTTTGGTACGCCTCTTGTTTCGATTCTCGTTGCTCAGGGGATCGATACGGTTGTCATTACCGGTTGCTCAACGAGCGGATGCGTTCGTGCCTCCGTGGTCGACGCCATCTCATATGGGTTTCGTGTGGTCGTTCCTCGTGAGTGCGTGGGAGACAGGCATCAGAATCCACATGAGGCAAATCTGTTCGATATTCATGCCAAGTATGGCGATGTCATGAGCATGAGTGAGGTGATGCGATACTTCGAGGAGCGAAAATGACATGCTCTATAGCGATTATGTCGAACGAAATTTCATGCTCCTGACCGGAGTTGAGCCTCGAAAGGGCGATGTCGAGCGGACTTCTGAAGTACTTGCTCGGGTGCTTGGCGCTATCGATTATTCCTGTTGCTCAGTGGCTGGTGAAGATGCTGAGGAAGCAGGGGATTTCGATCGTTTGATAGAAGAGTCCAAGGTTCATGGGGGCCGCAATGAATGATCCGATGAAGTGGACATTGAAGGAGGCCGCCACAGCCGTTTTGAAAAGAAGAATCGGGTGTGTCGAACTCGTCTCGGCGAGCCTCGAGGCGGCTCGCCGCATCAATCGGGTAACGAACTGCTTCACTCGCATAGAGGAAGAGTTTGCCTTGAGTTCGGCACGAGCGGCAGATTGCCGTTCTGCTCATGGAAAAGTCCCTATGGCGGGTATCCCATTGGCCCACAAGGACATGTTTCATCGCAAGGGTATGCCTTGCTCTTATGGGTCGTCACCTGAGCTGGCCCAAGTGCCGAAAGCGACATCTCACCTGCTTGCTGCGCTTGACCGCTCGGGAGCGGTGCAGATTGGTAGCCTCCACATGTCTGAGTTCGCTTTTGGCGCGACGGGACATAACGATCATTTCGGCCCTTGTCGCAATCCTTGGAATTCGGCGTATATCTCAGGAGGTTCATCCGGTGGCTCCGGGGTTGCTGTCGCTGCAGGTGCCGTTTTTGCAGCATTGGGCTCCGATACGGGAGGCTCGATTCGCATACCGGCTGCCGCTTGTGGTGCCGTTGGCCTGAAACCGACGCATGCATTACTGAGCAGTGATGGCGCCATGCCGATGTCGCGTTCGCTCGACTGCTTCGGGCCGATTGGCCGCACGGCAGAGGATGTCGCGTTGATGATGGACTGCCTTGCATCGGCGGGGGAAGGAGAGGCTGCACGCTTTTCCTGTCGTTTGGAAAGCGATGTCAAAGGTCTGCGCGTCGGCATCCCTGAGAATTACTACTATGACGATATAGACCCTGTGATCGAGTCGCTGATGGAAGCAAGCCTGTTGCGGCTCGAACGGCTCGGCTGCAAGCTGGTCAAGGTCAAGGTGCCCGATCATCAGGAACTCACCAGTTTGTCCTACATCATTCTGGGGGCTGAATCTGCCACCTATCATGCGGAGCGCTTCGCCAGGCACGAGGCAAGTTACGGCCAGCAGACACGGGCCCGGTTATTACACGGCTTCTTCATTCCCGCAGCGGCTTACGTTCAGGCAAAGCAGCTCAGGGGCCTCTATTTCAAGCGATTCATGAAAGACGTGATGAGCCAATGCGACGTTCTGCATACCCCTGTGTTTCGGCGGCCAACCCCGACGCTGGAAGAGACGGACCTTGGGCATTCGCTCGAATCGACAAGAATGATTTCGGATTTGAGTCATTGCACCCGGTTGACGAATTACCTCGGGCTCCCGGCAGTGTCTCTACCGTGTGGATTTTGCCCCAACGACCTTCCGGTCGGCTTTCAGCTCATTGGCAGGCCTTTCGATGAGCCGACGCTGCTGGGCTTGGCTCACGCTCATGAAAAGGTATCTGGCATACGTAATCTCGTTGCCCAGGTTGCCTGAACCGCAGGCGCCATCCCCGGTGATCTGGCGATCTGGTGGGTGGCGATGGGACGATGGGCAAGAGTTTTGTAACAAAGCGTTTACTTGACCGCGGTCATGTCTATAATAGCTAAGACCTAAGAAAACTAGGTCGCTCAGCTCATAACAATGATGACAAATGCTGGTTGGGTGCGTGGTAAGTGTCGCTCAAGCGTCACGTTTGCCTGATACCTTCGGCTGGCTTCCTGACGGTGAACAAGCTGACCATGGCCCTGATCTCATTTGCCAGTAGAGAGTACTCCGAGCGCGAGCGTCTCGATGCGGCACGCGAATTCTATGCGGCCGTTGCCAACGTCGAGTTGGCGGTCCCCCATGGGCAGCCCCCCGAGATCGAGGCGCGTATCCGGCTGCTGCCGGGCGTTTCCATTGCCAGCGTCGAATGTTCCCCTCTGATTGCCCAGCGTGAGCTGACGAACCTTGCCGACGGCAATGACGATCTCTCTTTTCTGCTGAACCCCTCGGGGCAGGGCGGCTGGACCTCTTCTCAACCCAGGCTGGGTGAGGCGACCTGCCGCGCCGGAGAAGGGTGTCTGGGGTTCAACGAGCTTCCTGGCCAGGTCGCTTTCCATGGCTCGCGGGCACGCTTTCTCAGCATCGGTTTTTCACGCCAACTATTGTCTCCGCTGCTGAACCAGGACATGCGGCCCGCAGTGAACAAGGTGTTGCGTTGCGAGCCGCTGGGTCACCTGGCCCAATTGGCGCTGGCGCTTACCACGGGCAGGGCGCCACAGGCCGAGCAGGATCCTGTCGTGCTGACCGAACAGATGACCGATTTGGCGGTGCTGTGCCTTGGGGCGACGCCGGAGGCAGACCGCCGTGCCCGAGGCCGTGGCCTGCGTGAGGCGAGGCTGCGTGCTATCAAGGCCGATATGTTCGCTCTTGCCGGCCGTGGTGATCTCACGCTGACCGACGTGGCCAAACGGCACGGTGTTTCACCAGGCTACCTGCGGGCGCTTTTCCGGCATGAGCACACCACCTTCACCGATTACCTGTTGACGCTGCGCTTGCAGTTGGCGTGGCGGCGGCTGACGGATCCGCGCTTTGCGCAACGAGCCGTCAGCGAGATCGCTTTTGCTTCCGGCTTCAACAACCTTTCCTGGTTCTATCGGGCCTTCAAGCAGCAGTTCGACACGACGCCCACCGAGGCGCGTGCCGAGGCTGGCGCTGATGCCTCTGCTATGAGGGTGAGTGTTTAGGCGTCGATGTGACGCTGAGTGGAAGATAAGAAAAAAGTGTGCTGATAGGCTCATGCCAAAGCAGCAAGCATAAGTAAAACGATAATGCGACGTGGCTGTGACCGCGTCGAGTGCGCAGTAGGAGCAACATGACAATGAAGGTACGCGGGACCCTTCCCCTTCGGCGCCTGGCCGTGGTGCTTGGCTTCGGCTTGATGTCGCCTCTGGCGATGGGCAGCAGCCTATTGCAGCTGCATGAATTGGCCACCAGCAACGACCCTCAGTTCCAGGCCGATTTCTACGGTAAGCAGGCCACCGATGAGCGCTATTACCAGGCGCGTTCGGCGCTGTTGCCGCAGGTCAGCGTCAATGCCAGCCGCAGCGAGATCACTCAGGACATCGTCAGCTCCGACAACGAAGTCTTCGACAGCGGCAGCACCTCCTATCCCACCACCGTATACGGTGTTTCCATCGAGCAGTCGCTGTACGACTACTCACGCTGGGCGGCCTTCAGCCAGGCCAAGCAGGAGATCCAGCAGGCGGCCTCCGAGCTCGAGGCGGCGCGTCAGGATCTCTACTTGCGCGTGGCCGAGCGCTACTTCACGGCCTTGGCGCTGCACGAGAACCTGAGCTTCCTGCGCGCCGAGAAACAGCAGGTGGGCACCAACCGCGACCAGGTTCGTGCACGCCACGAGGATGGCCTGGCTCGTGAGATCGATCTGCTCGATGCCGAGGCGCGTTTTCTGCAGGTGGAGGCCCGCGAGCTCGACGTCGAGAACCGCCTGCGCGATGCACTGAACGCGCTGGAAGAGGTTACCGGCTTGCTGCCCAGCCGCCTGCGTCTGGTCAACGACAACCTGCAACTGGAGCGCCCCCAGCCGGATTCACCGGATGCCTGGACCGAGCTGGCCCTGCAGCGCAACCCGCGCCTGCAGGCTGCCAGCCTGGCGGTGGACGTGGCCATGCAGAACGTGAGGGTGCTGCGCGGCGGTCACTTTCCCACCCTGGGCCTGAGCCTGAACTACGAGAACGACGATACCGAAGGGTCGCTGTTCGGCGGTGGCAGCCAGGTCGAGACCCAGACCATCCGCCTGGGTCTGAACGTGCCCGTTTACAGCGGTGGCATGGTCTCTTCCCAGGTGCGTGAGGGCGAGCAACTCATCGAGGCCGGTCGGGCGCGTCAGGAGCAGGTGCGCCGTGAATTGCAGCGCAACGTGCGGGCCGGCTATCAGGGCATCGTCACTGCCATGGCACGCGAGCGAGCGCTGCGTGAGTCGCTGCGTGCCAATGAGCGTATCGCCGAAAGCCGTCAGGTGGGATTCGAGTCGGGCGTGATTCCTCTGCTCGACCTGCTCGATGCCGAGCGTGACCTGTTCTTTGCCCGTAGCGAGCTGGCCAGTGCCCGCTACGACTACCTGATCAGCGTGCTGCGCCTGAAGCATGCGGCGGGTGTGATCAACAGGGAGGATCTCGCCGAGATCGATGCCCTGATGAGTCAAGAAGTGGATCTGGTGGCCTTCAGCCGCCTGTAAGCGCTGCCTGCGCGACAACGGCTCCCGACCGCCTGGTGGGGAGCGACGACAAGATGCAATGCAAGGAGGCCAACTTGGCTACTCAACTCCTGATCTATCGCAACGTGCAGCCGATCACCCGTGACAAGCACGGTGAGCTGTCTCTCAAGGTCGGCAAGGATTTCGGTTTTGCCGGTCAGGTCAATTCGGTGCCGCTGATGGCCGCTGAGTTTCCTGCGGCGGCAAGCGACCTGCCGATCGTGTTCACCGATGCCGAGGGTAGCGTGCTGCCGGTAGCGGTGCTTGGCATCGACCAGGACTCGAACCTGATGGTGGACGGCGAAGGCCAATGGCGTGGCGAGTACGTGCCGGCCTTCCTGCGTCGTTATCCCTTCGTGTTCGCCTCCAGTGAGGATGGCAAGACGTTCACCCTGTGCATCGATGAAGACTACGAAGGCCTGAATGCCGAGGGCCGCGGCGAGCGCTTCTTCGACAGCGACGGCGAGCAGACCCAGTACATGGCCAAGGTGCTCGACTTCCTGCAGGACTATCAGGCGCACTTCCAGCGTACCCGCACCTTCTGTGCGCGGCTGGCCGAGCTCGACCTGCTGGAGGCGGTGGAAGCCCAGATCAGCCTGCCCGAAGGCGGCAAGCGCACGCTGACCGGCTTCAAGGCGGTGAATCGCCAGAAGCTCAAGGCACTGCCGGAAGATGCCTTGAAGAGCATGCTGGCCACCGATGAGCTGGAACTGCTCTACGTGCACCTGCAGTCGATGCGTAACTTCAATCGTCTGAGCCGCTTGGCGCGCGGCGGTTCCCGCGTGGGAGCACTGAGCAAGGGCGATCCCGCCGATGAGGCGGTAAGCCAGAGCGATACCGACGAGAAACCGGTGCATTGATGCCGATGGCGGCTCGCGTGCGATACGCGAGCCGCCTCTAGCAGGCGCCATGTGAGGCGCTATGCGAAAGAGGTGTGCCGCGCGTCGGCATGAGTGGCAGCCCGTTTTCGCATAGCGGTTTGACTACGTAGCGGAAAAAAAGAAGAACCAGGAGCATCGAGATGAATCGCCCCCTGCGCAAGCCCCTGTCGGACCTGATCTCTTCGCTGGCGCGCAAGTCGCGTCGGGCCAAGCGTGCCCAGGCCGAGCCCTCGCGTTTCATCTTCGAGGGGCTCGAGCCGCGCATGTTGCTCTCCGCCGATCCGCTGACGGCAGCGGTGGCCGCCGGCAGCGACATGGTGCTGCGCATGTCCGCGGATCAGCAGCGCCTGGAGCTGGTGGAGCGCCTGGAGGAGCAGGAGCAGCTACTCCACAGCTTCGACCTGGCGGCGGCGCGCGATGCAGGGAGCATCACGATTCAGGGTAGCGAGGACGACGATTCGCTGAGCTTCGACGCCAACCTGTTGGATGTCGATCTGAGCGGGCTGCTGATCAATTTCCACGGTGGGGACGGCGACGACACCCTGAACCTGGCCAACAGCCAGGGGCTGGTCATCAACTTCGTGGGGGGCGAGGGCGATGACCGTATCCAGGGGCTCGAGGCCGATACCGCATGGACGGTGACCGACGATGGCGAGGGGCACGCCAGCTTTGGCGATCATTCGAACGGCGACTGGCTCAGCTTCAGCGGGATTACCGACATCGATGCGGCCTGGTATCGCGAGGCGGGCGATATCGCCCCCGAGGAAGACGGCTTCACGCATCGTCTTTCCGCTACCGTGGACGGCATGAGCTGGGCGCTCTACGACGAGCGCAGCCTGACGCTGGGCGGTATCGCCTTCGAGGGCGTCGACGTTCTCGTCGGACGGCACAGCCAGACCCTGGACTATTCCGACTATGCCACTTCGGTGGCGGTAAACCTCGGCACCGGCAATGCCAGCGGCTTCAAGCAGGTGGGCGGCTTCGGTCATGTGATCGGCACCAACGGCGACGACATTCTGATCGGCGATGCGTCAGCGACCCTGGGCGTGACGCTGGACGGTCGCAATGGCGATAACCTGATCGTTGGCGGCGGCGGTAACGATCTACTCAAGGCGGGCGCTGGCCAGAGTACTTTAGTCTCCGTTGGCGGCAACGACACCTTCGCCCTGAGCGACAGCCTGGGCGACGACTTCAGCCCCGAAGAAGCCGAACTGACCTACGTGGTGGAGCGCTCAGCCGGGAACATCACGCTGACCAACCAGGGCGCTCAGGCGCAGATCGCGACCCAGCTGGGCAGCGTGGCGTTCACTCATCAGCCGGTGGAGATCGTGCTGGCGGCGGCGGGCAATGGCCAGACCCTGAGTGCCGCCGACTATGCACTTGGCGGGGTGACCTTCCAGGCGCGCGACACCGCGTCGAACACCACCATGCTGGGCAGCCAGCAGAGCGACCGCTTCATTCTCGGCGCGGGCGGCGGCACGGTGAATGCGGGCGGCGGTGACGAGAACCTGATCGAGGCCCAGGCCGACGCGAACATGACGCTGAGCGATGCACAGCTGGCCGTTTCCGGCTGGTCGCTGTGGCAGCTCGAGAACGTGCAACTGGCACGCCTGGTGGGTGGCGAGAGCGACAACGTGCTCGATGCCCGTGGCTTCACGGGACAGGTGCGTCTGGAGGGTGTGGCGGGCAACAACACGCTGTATGCCGGTAGCGGTGGCGCCATTCTGATCGGCGGTAGCGGCGACGACGCGCTCTACGGCGGTGCCGGTGACGATGTATTGTTCGGGAACCGCGGCAATAACCTGCTGGACGGTGGCGGCGGTAACAATACGGCCATAGCCACTACCTCCCATTCGCTGCGTTTGTTCGACGATGGCGACGATGCCATGCTGCGTCGTGGCGACTTTGCCGAGCAGCATGAGCTGGTGTGGCAGCGCACCGCTGGTGACATGGTCGAGTTTCATTTCGGCGGTGAGCAGACCATTGCCTTGAGCATCGATGCCGAGGCCTTGGAGGTACAGCACGCCCTGGAGCAGCTCCTTGGTATCGGCGCGGGCAATCTGCAGGTTGCCCGTGAGGCGACGGACGACGAGGTGCGCTGGACGGTGCGTTTCGTCGGCGATTTCATGCGGCTGCTCGACGATGGCAACTTTGCCAGGGCGCTGGATGGTGAGACTTTCGGCGTGGCACTGATGGGGGCCGGCGCGGCTTCGGTGATGTCGAACCAGACCCGCGCCCGCCAGGCCGGCAGCGATACGCTGGTCAACATTCAGAATGCGGTGCTCGAGGCGGAGTTCGGCAATACCGTGCTCGATGCCCGTGGTTTCAGTGGCAGCGTGCTCCTGCAGGGTGGCAGCGGCAACGACACCTTCTATGGTGGCGAGGGCTTCACGCAGTTCGTCACCGTGGCCGGCGACAACACCATTCATGCCGGCAGCGGCGAGAACGACATCACCGGTGGGGCGGGTCGCGACCACCTCATCGTGGCCCTGGCCACCGGTCAGCAGAGTGTCACGGTGGGGGGCGACAGCTTCCAGGTCGACGGCACGGTCTCGAACTACGTCAATGTCGATCTGCTGACCCTGGTCGGCAACGACGGCGACAATACCCTGGATGCCAGCGGCTGGCATGGCCTGGGCGAGCACAGCTCGTTGATCGAGCTGATGCAGCGTGGCGGTGCGTCGCAAACGGACATCGAGGCGTTCCTTGCCGCGTTGGGCGGACGCTTCGACCCGCAGGCCCTGGCGGACATGGGGGCCACCGCGGCCGTCCTGAATATCACCCTGGCCAACGGGCAGACGCACAGCCTCAACGTTTCCGATGCGCGCACCCTGGGCGACCTGCTGCTGTTGCTGGGCACCGTGGAGGGGCTCGAGGCGGAGTTCGACGCTGCCGAGGGCCGCCTGCGCGTGGTGGATAGCACGAGCGGCGCCGGCAGCTTCGCCATCGTTGCCAACGACACCGCCGCGCTCCTGACCGATGCGCTGGGTTTCGCCATGTCGGGCGGCGAGTGGCTGAGCCAGGCTCTGGCCGGTACGGGGGCGGTGATCGATGCCAGGTTGGGGGGCGACAATACCCTCACCGGCAGCCGTGGCGACGACCGCTTCATCGTGGTGGCGGGCGAGCACGAGATAGACGGGGGCGCGGGCACCAATACTCTGGTGGTCGAGCACGACGCCGACATGACCCTCGAAGACGACACCCTGACGCTGGGTGACCTCGACACTGCGCTCGCCAACATCCAACTGGCCGAGCTGCTATTGACCGGCGGCAGCGGTGTGACGCTGGAGGCCACCGCCTTCACCGGCATGACCCAGTTCCGGGTGGCCGAAGGGGTAGCCGCTACCGTCAAGGCCAAGAGCGACGACCGCGTCACGGTGGATCTCGCCGCCAACAGTTTGGCGGGCCTGGATGACGTCACCGTAGAAGGGGGCGCGACTCTGGTCGGCTACTGGAAGGGTGACAGCACGCTGGATGGCATCACCCGAGCATTCACCGACCATATCGAGCTGCGTGCCGACGGCCGGCTGACCATTACCGGTGCGAACCTGACCACCGATGGCAGCGATCTGACGCTGATCGCACGGCATGTGACGATCAGCGGCGCGAGCGAGCTGAACACGAACGGTGGCCACCTGCACGTCAGCGCTCAACTGCCGCCCAAGGTGCTGGCGCCGGTCAACAGCTTCGTCGACGTGGGGCTGTTCGATCTCTCCGTGAACATCGGCGATGCCACCCTGACCGGTGGCAGCGTACGCATCGATGCCTTGCTGGTCGACCCCGAGCGCGACTGGTTCAACCAGCGCACCGGGGTTGGTCTGATCGACAAAGGCATAGATGCCACCTTGAATTTCCTGCAGGGCCTGTCGCTGTTCGGCAGCATTTCCACCCTGATTGCCAACGCCACCATCGATATCGGTGCCGATGCCAAGATCACCGCGACGGATGGCGATATCGTCGTAGCCTCGGAGATCGACATCACCGCTGACGTGTCGCCCACCAAAGCCTGGGGACTCGGCGTTTCGGTGAGTACGCTGATCACCCGTTCCAACGTCCATGTGCATGGGCAGCTGACGGCATCCAACGACATTCACCTCAGCAGCAGCGTGACTACGACCCAGAACGTGGAAGCCGCACCGGGCGGGCTTGGTGGTGTGGCGGGCGCGGTAGCGGTCAGCGTGCTGGTGAGCGAGTCGCGGGTGATGGTGTGGAACGATGCCGTCATCGATGCCAATAACGATCTGACCGTTTCCGCGACCACGGTGGAGAACAACACGACGAAGGCAACCTCGGCGCCCGACAAGGGGGTGGTGGGTATCGCCATTGCGGTGAACGTGGAGAGCAGTCGCACCGAGGCGCAGCTGGCCGGCGACGTCACGGTCGGTAACGACCTGCTGGTGGAAGCGACGACCAAGCAGGGCGAGAGCAACGGTGCCGTCACCGCCAGTGCCGGCACGGCCAAGCCTTCCGGCGGGCCGAGCGACCTGCGCGACGGCATCGAGTCGTCGTTCAAGGACGCTTCGCCCACGGCGCTGATCGGTAACTTCCAGAGTGCGCTGACAGATGCACTGACCGACAAGATCAAGAAGACGGTGGGCGAGAAGGCGCCCAACTTCATCGGCAAGCACTTCCGTGAGTCCGAGGGAGAGAAGAAGAACTCGCTCGACGTAGCCGCCGCCCTGGCGGTTTCCGTCGACCTCAACATTGCCGAGGCGCGCCTGGGTACCAGCGTCGATCGGGCCGGCAATGCACTGGGAGACAACGAGCGCAGCCGCATCGTCGTCGAGGGCGACGTCACGGTGCAGGCGCTGAGCCAGCATCGGCCCGCCGTGAGTGCCAGCGGTAGCGCTGAGGGCGTCGACCCGAACAAGAAGGAAAAGGAGAAGAGCTTCACCGACAAGGTGCTGGGTAACACCATCATCGCCAAGTATCTGGCCGCCGAGAAAAAGTCGGCAGTGAAGGGCAACGACTCCGCCGAGGCGCAGAAGAAGCAGGCCCAGGACGACAAGAGCGAAGCCAGCGAGGCGGCCAAGGTGGGAGTGGCCGGTGCGGTGAGCTTCGGGCTGCTCGACAACAGCGCCAACGCCACCATCGAGGGCAACGTCGACCTCGATGCCGGCAAGGCAATCTCCGTGGAGGCCGCGAGCCTCAACACGGTGGATATCGGCAGCCTGTGGGGTATGAATCTCTATACCGCGGGCAAGGCTTTCGACGATCTCGAAGGCACCTACGACCACACCAGCAGCGAAGGCACCGTGGCCACCGCGCCGAGTGAGAAAGTGCTGGTGGCAGACGGCCACCAGGCCGGCGGCGAGGCTGGTTCCGTCTATCGCTTCCTTGGTGAGAACGGCGAGAACATCGATCTTGCCAGCGAGGACTTCTCCAACGATGAGCGTTGGGAGAACCTGGGAACTCCGCTCAATATCCGTATCGGCGAGTTCGTCGATACCCTGAACGGCTACACCTCAGGCGACCTCGGCCTGCCCGGCAGCTTCGACAGCTGGACCATGGCCACCGCCGAGGGTAGCAAGCTTGCCGTGGCGGGCTCGGCCAACGTCTTTTTGGTCAACCAGAACAGCGATGCGCGGATTCGCGAGGGTGCGCGTATCAACCTGGGCGATGAGACCGACATCGGTGCCGTGGAGCCGCAAGCTGGCCAGAGCGTCAGCGTCGTGGCGCGTAATGACAACCACCTGTTTTCTCTGATCGGCAACGTCAGCCTGCCTTCGTTTTCCGGTGCCAACAAGGCCGACGGCGACGCCTGGAAGAAGGCTTTCAAGAACGACATCGATACCATCAAGTCGGGCCTTGCCGGGGTGAAGTCGGAGGGCAGTGCCATCGGTGCCGCCGTGGGTGTGCATCTGCTGGGCGGTAGTGCCACCGCGATGATCGAGCGTGGTGTGGAGTTGGTGGCCGATAGCCTCGACGTGCGGGCCGCCAACGAGACCCTGCTGCTCGGCATGGGGGTTTCCAGCGGCCAGGCCGACAAGGTGGCGTTCAATGCCACGGCGGTGGCCAACATCGTGAACAATTTCACCCTGGCCCAGGTGCAGGACGGCGTACAGCTCAAGATCGGCAACGGCAGCGTGGAGGGCGAAACTGCAGGCCCTTCGCTGCGCATCAGTGCCAACGACGATACCTATGCCTTCGGCATTGCCGGTGGTGTGGCACAGGGCGGCAGCGTCGGCATCGGGGCGTCGGTGGTGGTCTCGGTGATCGAGCGGGATACCACGGCGGTGCTCGGCAGCCTGGCCGAGGATCTGGCCTTCGCAGGTCGCATTGCCGTTGGCGGTGACGCCTTGGTCGAGGCCAACACCTTCGGGGTGGTGGTCGACATGGCCCTGGCCGGCGCCAAGGCCGGTGGCAAGGCACCCAGTGGCGTCAGCTCCGACAGTGGCTCCGGTTCCGGCGGTAGCGGCGGCGGTAGCGGTGAAGACGACCCCAACAAGTGGCCCAACAACCAGAGCAACTACGACAACGTGCTGGCCGAGCTGACGGGCAAGCTGGGTCAGGGCGGCGGTAGCGGTGGTGGCACTGGCGGCGGTGGCGGTGACAAGAAGGGCGGCTTCGGCGTCGGCGTTTCCGGTTCCGTGGTGGTACATGTCGGCAACGACAATACCCAAGCCCTGGTGCAGGGGCTCGAGCTGTTCGATGTTTCGGGTTCGACCCGCGTGGCGGCCAATGACAGTACCCATCTCGGTTTGCTGGCGGGTGGCGCTTCGCTCTCTCTCGGCGGCGACGGCGTGCAGGTCGCCGTGGCCGGTGCCGCCACGCTGGCATTCCAGAACGGTATTACCCAGGCGCGTATCGACCATATCGGCCGCTTCGACAGTGATGGTGTGATGGTCGATGCGTTACGCGAAGGCTGGGCGGTGATTGCCTCGGCCGGGCTGGCCATGGCCAAGGGTCAGAAGGGCTTCGGTTTTGCCGGATCGGCCAGTGTGCTGCGCTCGTTGCGCACCGTGGACGCCGGCCTGCTCAACATTCAGGCCGGCAGCCTGGGCGATGTGAGCGTCATCGCCCGCGATGCCGCCAATACCATTCTGGTTGCCGGCGCGGTGGCCGGTGGCGGCAAGGCGGGCGTGGGCGGGGCAGCCGCTTATGCCGAGATTTCTCATGATGTACAAGCGCAGGTCGATGGTCTGGGTAGCGATGGCGTTGCCATGGCCGTGACCGGTATGTCGGTGGATGCCAAGAGCGAGGCGCTGATCGTCAGCATTGCCGGCTCCGCCGGTATCGGCGCCAGCGCCCAAGGCGTGGGCCTGGCCGGTACCGTGGCGATCAATCGCATCGAGAACACCACCCAGGCGCTGCTCAAGGACGCTTATCTGACGGCACCCCAGTCAGAAGGTGAAGAAGGCGAAGAAGGCGAGCAAGACGCCGTGCCGTTCGCCGTGCGGGTGAGCGCCGAGGATCGCAGCAGCATCTGGTCGCTTTCCGGCGCCGTAGGCGTTGGTGGCACGGCCGGTTTCGGTGCTGCCATCTCGGTCAACTATCTCTCCAACACCACCAGCGCCTTGATTCAGGGCGGGGTGATCGAGCAGGCGGCCGGCGTGGCGGTGCTGGCCGCCAATACCGGCCTGTTGCGCACGCTCACCATTGGCGTGGGTGCCAGCAAGAAGGTGGCCGGCTCGGGCAGTGTTTCGGCCAATATCATTGCCAACTCGCTGCGCGCGGGCATCGATAGCCAGCGTATCGAGGCAACCAAGGCGATCTCGGTGCTGGCACAGGACCGCACCCAGCTGATCGCCATCAGCGGCGCCGCTGCCGGTGCCGGCAAGGCGGCGCTGGCCGGCAGCGTCTCGGTCAACATCATCGACAACGATACCCGGGCCACGATTCTCGACAGTCATCTCACCACCGACGAGGGGGTGCTGCTCAGCGCCACTTCCAGCTCGCTGGTGGTCTCGGTGGCCATTGGCGGCGCGGGGGCCGGCAAGGTGGGGCTGGCGGGCGCGGTGACGGTCAATCTGGTGTCCGGCCAGACGGTCGCTCAGGTCAAGAATTCACAGTTGACGGCCGGTGACGATATCCAGGTTCAGGCCACCGATAGCGCGCAACTTGTGGTGGTGGCCATCGGTGCCGCCGGCGCCGGCAAGGTGGCGGGCGGTGTCAGCAGTACCACGGTACAGACCGACAACGCCATCGTGGCGCTGGTGGAAGGCGGCCGGCTCGAGGCTGACAACGTCAGGATATGGGCAGGCCTTGCCGAGGAAACCGAGCGTGGTGCTTTCGACCTCGAGGCGCTGACCGGGGTCAATCCGGAAACCGAGGGCACCGAGCTCGCTGAGGGCGAGGAGGAGCCGGATATCGCCGCCCGTGACATGGGCAACCTCAATTGGTCCTCCGGTGTCGTGAGTGTGAGCATTGCCGGTTCCGGTGCGGGGGCCGCGGCCGGCTCCGCGGCGGTGAATCTCAACTGGATGCGCAGCTCGATTCGCGCCGAGGTGAGCGGCGGTGCCGTGGTGGTGGCGCGCAACGATGTCGAGGTGAAAGCCTACGATAAGAAAGGGCTGGCCAGCTTCGCCTTCGGCGTGGCCGGGGCCGGCAAGGTGGCCGGTGGCGCTGCCATCTCCTTCAACTACATCGGCGGCGATCCTTCGGATCCGTCGCGAACTATCGATAACACCAGCGACGACGACGTCAATGCCTCTCAGGACATGCTGATCCTGGAGGGAAGTGGCAACACCTTCGGCTACAAAGCCGGCCAGGTGGCGGCGGTGATCGACAATGCCGAGGTGACTGCCGAGGCGGGCAACGTCACGGTCGAATCCCATGCCGAAGCCCAACTGCTTAACATCACCGCTGGCGGTGCCGGGGCGGGCAAGGTGGCATTGGCCGGCTCCATCGCCATCAACTTCATGCAGCACGACCTGCTGGCGCGGATAGGCGGTGGCGCTCAGGTGGTGGCCAATGCGGTGGCGGGTGACGACACCACCGGCCATGTGCGTGTGAGCGCCTCCGTGGCGCCGATCATGATCAACATCGCCGGTGCCGCAGCCGGCGCCGGTGCCGTCGGCCTGGCGGGAGCCTCCGCTACCAACGACATGGCTTCCATCGTCAGCGCCCGTATCGACGGGGCCGCGACCCGGGTGACGGCGGACGGTAACGTCGATGTTCAGGCTCGCCTGCTCAGAGTGACCGACGGCGTGCCGCAGATGAACGTCGACAACAGCCTGATTCCCGAGGAGGAAGAGACCGGCGACCGGCCGGCGACGCCGGAACAGGGCGATCAGATCTGGAGTTTTGCACTCAGCGGCGCGGGTGCGGGCAAGGTGGCCGTTTCCGGCGCGCTATCGTTGAACTGGCTGCGTAGCAATGTCGAGGCAGTGATCGATGCCGCCGAGGTGAACGCCGAGGGCGACGTGCGTGTGGCTGCCTCCGACGACCTGGGCCTGAACGCCTTCACCGTTGCGGCCTCCGGGGCAGGCGCTTTCGCTGCCGCGGGCTACTTCGCCTATAACTATGTCGGCGGCAACCCCGACAATCCCGCTGACGATGCCAGCAACCGTATCGCCGCACTGATCCAGAACGGTGCCAAGGTCACGGCCGGTGGTAGCGTGCTGCTCGAGGCCACCTCCGATTCGCGCATCAACGCTTACACCATCGGCGGTGCGGTGGCGGGCTTCGCCGCGCTGAGCGGTACCACCACCCTCAACTTCACGCGCAAGGAAATCCGCGCCGAGGTGCTGGGCGGCGCTACCCGCGTGGAAGCCGGTGAGCACATTCTGATCGAGGCCGAAGACAGCAGCCGCATGACCTCCGCCAGCGTTCAGGTCAACGTGGCGGTGAAGGGCGGTGCGGCCGGTATCTCGGTGGTTTACCACGACATCCAGAACCGTATCGTGGCGGGCAGCCAGGGGGCCGAACTGGAAACCCGCCAGGACGGTGGCGGTGACGTGGTCATTCGCGCCGATTCTCTTTCCAGCAATCTGATTACCAGTGCCGGCGTGACCTACGGCACCTTCGGCGCCGGGGCGGCCAACGCCGGCAGCTCGGTGATCCGCAACCTGGCGGAAGCCAGAGTGGATGGTGGCGCGGTGCGTGCCGACGGCACCCTGCTGGTTCATGCCGACGTGGTCGATACCAGCCGTATCGTGCTGGGTACCGTGGCAGCCGGGGCCGTGGCCATCGGCGGCGGGGTGTCGGTCGATCTGATGGGCAGCGACAGCCGCGCCTGGATTGGCGGCAATGCCGACGTGCTGGCGCGAGGCAACGGCGATGGTCGCGCCGTGACGCAGCGCTGGGACGATGGCTGGAAAACCGAAAGTCACAAGGGGGTGGTGGTGTTGGCCACCAGCCACATGACCTTCCTGACCGTGGCGGCCACGGTCGCCGGGGGCATCGGTTCGCTGGCGGCCAACGTCACGGTGGACGGGGTCAACGGTTCTACCCAGGCCTATATCGAGAATGCCAGGGTTCGTAGTGGCGGCGATGTCGTCGTGCGCGCGCTGCACCATACCGACGCCGACAGCGGCGGCGGTGCGGCTGCCATCGGCGCCGGCTTGGCCGCGGCAGCGGGTGTCGACACGACCCTGCTCGGCCATCGCACCGAGGCCTGGATCGACGGTTCGGATTACAGCTCGCCCGAGGCCATGGTGAAAGCCGACGAGGCGCTGATGGTCGAGGCCGAGGCCTCTGTAGTGTTCCTCTCCGTGGTCATGGGTATCGCGGTGGATATCGCGCCGGGTGCGGCGCTGGCCGGCTCCGCCAGTGCGGTGAACGTCTCCATGGAGACCCGCGCCACGGTGCGCCAGGCCAGCATCGAGGGCCGCACCATCGATGTGCGCGCCGAGAATCATGTCGACGGGCGTTTCATCGTCGGGGCTCTGGCCGGCAGTGGTGGCTTCGGCGCTGGTGCTTCGCTGGCGGTGGGCCTGCTCAATCCCAGGGCCGTGACGTCGATTCAAGGGGCGAGCCTGACGGCGAGCAACGACATCCGTATTGCCGCCAGACAGACCCTGGACATGGGCATCAGCGTGGTAGCCGGTGCCGCGGGCGGCGGCGCGCTTTCCGGCGCCTTCTCGGTGATGATGGCCGATGCTCATACCGAGGCTCGGGTTGCCAGCTACGCTGGCCAGCGCAGCGAACTGCGCTCCACCGGCGGTTCGGTGGAGGTGGTCGCCAATACGCTCACCAAGATGAACGTACGTGAAAACGCCGGCGACTACCTGCAAGGGGTGGGCGCTGTCAGTGTGGGTGGCGTCGGGGCCGGTGCCTCGGTGGAGGTCATGGTGCTGCGCGAGCGCACTCTGGCATCCATCGACGATTACAGCCTGGTACACGCCGCCGGCGACATTCGTGTGGAAGCCCTGCTCGAGCGCGACATCAACTCGGCGGTATTGGCCTTTACCGCCAGCGGTACGCTCAGCCTCAACGGTGCTATCTCGGTCATCAGCCTGGGAGCGGGGCTCAGCGAGGATGCCGTGGCCGACGTCGAGGAGCTTGGCCAACTGGTCTCGGGTTCCTTTGCTGGCTTCGCCAACGGCGACTATGCCATGCAGGAGAGCGCAAGCTCAGGCGACTCCGGCATCGAAGATGACGACGACGACCCGTACGACCCGGAAGACTTCGAGCGCGACTTCGATGCGCCGGCCAACGCCGGCAATCAGAACCAGGCCAACCGCAAGACCACCAACCAGGCCCTCGATGAACTGACCTTCCAGGTGAGCTTCGACGTCGAGAAGAACGGCCAGGTGATCGGCGACACTACCGCCAAGGTGGGGCGCTTCACCGAGCTCGATGCTGCCGGCGATATCGTGGTCGAGGCGAAAGAGCTGCTCGAGGTGGGGATCGTGACCGGCGGAGCGGCCATTTCCGGCGCCGCCAGCGTGGGCATTTCCATCGCCGTGCTCGAACTCAACGGCGCGGTGAGTGCCACCGTGGGCTACGGAAGCTCGCTCGCTGCCGACGGTCAAATTCGCGTGGCCAGCCACGCTGAGCTCAACAGTAACCTGCATGCCGTGGGCGGTGCGGCGGCTCTGGGTATCGCCATAGGCGGCCAGAGCACCATCATCCTGGATCGCAGCATCCAGCAGGCCTATATCGAAGATGCCGGTACGCCGGCTCAGGCTGTCGTCATCAATACGCCCGGCAATCTGACGCTGAGCGCCAGTGTGGACCGTCAGCATCAGGCGTTGGCGGCCGGCGGCAGCATCGGCAAGGTGGCGGCGGGTATATCCGTAGGGGTGGTCGAGATCAGTGGTGCCACTCAGGCGTGGCTCGGTGAGCGTGCGATCCTGGGTGACGATACCTTGTTGAACAACGTGATGGTGTCTGCCACCAGCCTCGACAGGGTCAATCTGACCGTGGTTGCCGTGGCCGCCGGTCTGGCCGGTGCGGGCACCGCCAACGTATCCACCGTGAGTCTTTCCAACGATGTGCAGGCTTGGCTGGGCAGCGGCATAACCCTCAGCGCCTTGGGCGATGTGGTCATCAGCGCGCTGCATACGCCGCGGGTCAGCGTAGAATCGCTCGGGGTGGCGGTTAGCGCCGGGGTCGGTATCGGCGCTTCGGTGGTGGTGGGCAACCTGGGCACCCGGGTGCTGGCACAGGTGGGCACGCCTGGCGGCGCCAACAGCGACATCAGCCTGCGCGCCGCCAACCTGACCGTCGAGGCGGGCAGCACGCTGTTGAATGACGCGCCGTCTCTCTACGCACGGGCTGTCGGCTCCGCCGGCGGGGCGCTGCTGGGCCTCAATGCCACCGTGATCACTCTGCGCGACAATGCCCGCGCCGAGGCCGTGATCGGCAATACGCAGTCCAACCGTGCCGCGCCGGGCGAGCCGCAGAGCGACAACAATATCGAGGTGGCCGGTCATCTGCGAGTCGTCACCGACCTGCGTACGTCGCTGGAAGGTCGTGCCATCAGCGTGGTGGGTGGTTTGGTGGCGGCCGGTGCTGCCGTGGTGGACGTGCGCCAGAATACCCAGAGCCGGGCGAGGATCGGCGATGGTCATCTGATCGGCGCGGGGCGAGTCAGCGTCGAGGCCGGCGGTCACCAGCAGGCGGAGCTCTACTCCTTGGCCGGCAGCGGCGGTGTGGTCGCCGGTGCCGGTGCCGGTAACCACCTGCGCCAGACGGCCATTACCCACGCTACGGTGGGGGCCTCGACCCTGTCCGTCACGGCGCCGTTGACTTCCACGGACCCGGATGCCGGCAAGCTTCTGATTCGCGCCAACCAGATCTTCGAGATGGAGAGCCAGATACTGGCTGCGGCGGGTGGCGTGCTCGGCGGTACCGGGGCGGAGGCGCGCTTCCGCATTACCGCCGATACCCTGGCAAGCGTTTCGGCCAACGCCAATGTCACGGCTGACAGTCTGGACATGTTTGCCGAGAGCGAAGTGATTCGCGAGCGTCTGGCGGGGAACGGCCACGATACCATTCGTGGTGTTGCCGGCGGTGCCGTGGCCGGCGCCGGTGCCAGCACCGATGCGCTGTTCGATCTCGATACCCGGGTGGAAGTGGGCGCTGGCGCGAAATTGACCACTACCGTGGGCGATCTGCGTCTGGAGGCACTCAACGCCATCACCTTCCACGATCAGATCAACCTCACCGCTGCCGGCCTCGGCTCCGGCGCCGGCATTACCTCGCACATTCGCGATGACGATATGGCGGCCAGCGTGCTGATCCATCAGAACGCCGTGCTGCACAGTGCCGGCGAGCTGGTGGCGACGGCGCGCGGCACGGGCGACCTGAGTTCCGTTCTGCTGATGGACACCTACGGTGCCGCCACCGTAGGCGTGGGCGACGTGCGGGTGATCTTGAGTCCCAACAATCGCATCGTGATGCATGAAGGCGCCAGTGCCACGGCCTTTGGCGACATCAACTTCGCGGCAGGCGGCGATATTCGCGGCAATCGCGATGTATACGCGCTGAGTGCGACGCTGGACAGCTTTGCCGGCAGCCTGATTCCGATCACGGATCTCAATGCCCGGGCGGAGATGAACCAGTCGCATCTGATCGATATCCGCAGCGGTGCCGAGCTGGTGGGCGCAAGGGACATCACGTTGTTCACCGAGCGCTTCGGCTTCAGCGACATGAATGCCCAGGCCAAGGGCGTGAGTTGGATTTCGGCGGTCACGGGGGCCATCGATGCCGCCCTGGGTGGCGGTGGCGGCTCCGAGATACTCGATGGCGATGTGGTGACCCGCTCCAACGGTCGGGTCAACATCGACGGCACGGTGCGTACCGGTATCGATCGGCATCAGCGCCTGGTGCTGGAGATGGCCAATATCGATTCGCTGGCTCGCGACATCAACCAGGCGCTGGAGTCTCTGCGAAGTGAGCTGCAGACCATTCGTAGCGCCAATGAGCCTGACATCCTGTCACTGCTTGGCCAGATCGACGCACTCGAAGCCGAGCTGGCGTTGCTCGAGGAGCAACTGGTCGAGTTGAACGATGAGCTGGTGGCGCTGGAGGCGGAGAAGATCGAGCTCGAGGACGAGCTAGGCGAGCTGGAAGATGAACTCGACGTCCTCACCACCGCGCTTGCTGCTCTTGATGATGAAGATGACGAGAAGACGGATGAGATCGCTCGACTCGAGGCCGAAATCGCGGCCAAGCAGGGCGAGATCGCGACCAAGCAGGACGAGATCGCTGCCAAGCAGTCGGCCATCACGGCCAAGAACGCTGCCATTGCCACCACCGAGCAGTCGATCGCCGGCAGGCAGGGCGACATCGCTACCCGGGAGAGCCAGATCGCTCAGAAGCAGAGCGAGATCGCTGCCAAGCAGGCTGAGATCGATGCCAAGGAGGCCGAACTCGACGCGTTGTTCACCGGCAATGCCGGCAATTTCCTGGTCGCGCGGGAGGGCTACGACGACATCGGCTTCAGCGTGGGCTATACGCGCGGTCAGTCCGAGCTCGTCGATGAGCTCCGCGATCTCAGGGAGCGTTTCGCGCTGTACCGCAGTTCCGGCAACCAGCAGCTGATCGATTTCTATACGAACGAGATTGCTCGTATCGAGCAGCGCCTGCTGGATGAAGGCTTTGCCGAGAAGGTCGGCAACGACATCTTGATCAACGAGGTGGATCAACTCACGGTCTACATCGACGATGTGTGGGCCCAGGCCGGTACCGTCTATGTATTCGCCGACGACCTCACCGGCAGCGGCGAGGTGGATGCGCCGGGCGATGCCAGCATCACCATTCTCAACACTGCGCCGTCACGCATGGTGCTGGGTAGCACACAGATTCCCCAGGTGGTCGGCGGGCTTTACTTCAACCTCACCGAGGTGGGCAGTGCCGCGGCCATCAATCTGCTCAACTCGAGTTTGACCACCAGCCTGTCGGGGCTCAACCCGGTGGGCAGCGAGGGGGCGACGCCGCGTATCACCATCGTCAACAGCAGCGGGGTCTATTTCGACTCCAGCGATGGGGTGCGGGGCCAGGTGCTCGATGCGCTGGTGCGTGGCTTGCAGTTGGAGGGGCTCAGCGACACCGCGCGTGACGCTTTCCTCTACGACAACAACGACTATGGCAACTCACCGGCGGCCAGCGTGCTGTTCGCGGTCACGGGTCTTACCCGCAACGTCTCCGGCGAGATCGTCGCCTATGCGGCGGGCTCGCTGGAGATCGAAGGGGAGATGCGTGCCGAGAGCCTGCTGCTTTCCTCGGCCGGGGAGATTTCCGTGCGCGGCCTGTCGCAGTTCAATCCCGGCGGCAATCCTGATGCTCAGGCGGTGAAGGCTCACAGCGGCGATGGCGTCGGTGGGCTCAGCGCGGAGGCACTGGAGGCGATTCGCAACAGCCGTGGCGATTCGCCGGATCTTTCCGCCGGCGTGATCGTGATCGATGCCGAGTTCGTCAACCTCAACGGCTACATTCGTGCCGGCGAGGATATTTATCGCCTGGTGCTGGGCGACGCCGATGCCCAGCGTATCGCCGATCATATCCGCAGCGGCAGCACCAGCAGCATCGTGCTGCCGGCCTCCAGCGGCACGGCGCTGGCCATCTTCAACCCGCGCACCGGCCAGATCGAGGTGCAGAACATCGCCATCGAGGGTGGTCGTCTCGATATCACCGGCCACGTGGTCAACACCGGTAACGGACTGCTCGAAGTGCTGGGCGGCTACGGCACCATCGAAGTGATCAACAACACCCAGTACGCCCTTGCCGTAGGCGGGCTGGACGTGAGCCGTCCGGGCCAGGGGATTCTGCGCATCGACGATAAGTTCACCGGGCTGCACGAATACCGCTATGACCCCGACGGCAACAATACCTACACCTTCAAGCCCAGGGAGGATGCGCGCTACGGTTTCAGCGTGGCCCAGGACAGCACCGAGCGGCGCTATGCCGTGAAGGGGTCCAGCAGCTGGCTGGGTATCGATGCACTGGCCGCCGACCCGCGCACGCTGAACTGGGGCAACAGCGAACTCAGCCCCGGCAAGCTGCAGGATTCGCTCTCCTATTTCTACACCTCCAACGAGACCGGCTACCGGTACGCGCAGAGCCAGATCGGTGCGGAGCCGGGCGAGGCCTTGCAGAACTGGAACGACATCCCGGTGCAACTGGTGGACAAGTGGTCGACCAGTACCTGGTATGGCAAGAAGACCAACTACGCCAAGTTCGTGCAGGAGCGCGAGAGCGTGATTCTGCATACCCACTCGGTGGAGGCCAACCGCGACGTCCAGATTCGATTCATCGGCAATCAGACCGGCACCATCAACGTCGAGTCTCGTGGCGATGTTGTGCTGATCGGCGATCTCGCCAACCACAACGGCACCAGCACCGTGAAGACGGAAGGGGCCATTCGTCAGAACGACGATCAGCGCCGCGACATTCGCATCAGCGGTGCGGAAATCGTGTTGCGTGCCGAGGATGGCATTGGTAATGGCCGCGCCATCGATCTGCACAACCGCCTGGGTCCGGATGCGGCCGCGGCACCGCCGATGCGTCTGGATGCCGTGACCGTGCGCGGCGACATCAACGTTCACCAGCTCAACGGTGACCTGACCGTGAACCGTGCTCATGCCGGCGGCAACGTCAGCCTGATGGCCGCCGGCAGTTTGATTGCCGGCACGCTGCAGGGCGGCACCACGGCTCATGTGCAGGGTGGCAATCTGACCCTGATTGCCGAGGTCGGCAGCATCGGGAGCATCGCTGCCAATAATCCGCTGCTGATTCAGCAGTCGGGCGAAGGGCGCCTCAACGCCACCGCACGTGGCGATATTGCCTTGCATCAGGTCAGCGGTGATCTCGGCGTGGAGCGCATCGTCAGCGCCCAGGGCGATGTCTGGCTGCGAGCCGCGGGCGACCTGCTCGACCGCAACGACGATAGCCGACGCGACGAGCGCACCATCGAGCAGCTGCGCGGGGTGTGGGATCGCATGGGGCTGGTTCCCGGCGAAGAGGGCGGACGCATCGAGGCCGCCAAGCAGGAGCTCAAGGACCGCAAGGCCAATGAGTATCAGACTTACTGGAACTACCGTTTTGCCACCAGCGAGGACGTGATCGGCGGGTTGGTGGACGGCGAAACCTACCGCATCAAGAGCATCGACGAGCACGGCAACCTGCTGCTGGAAGTGGGCAGCGGCGACGAGCGTACGGAAGTGCGACTGGTGGCACCCGACATTGCCGCGGACGATCCGCGTGCGGGTCATCGCTTCTATACCTCCGGCAGTGACTTCTTCACCATCGACAGCCTTGCCGACGTCACCGCCGACGGCCTGCTGGCTGCCGGTGGAGCGCTTGCCGTGGGGCAGACCCTCACCTATCGCCGCGTGGTGGAGTATGACCCCGACCAAGGCGTGATTCTGACCGAGCGCGAACGCAGCGCTTATCGTGAGGCCTTGCTGGAACTGGATCCCTCGTTGGCCGACGACGAGGCCGCCCTCGAGGCGCGAATCGACGGCATCGCTCAGGACCGCACTACCGTCTATCGCCAGCTGCATGCCATCCATGGCGTGGACGAGAACGGCTCCGCAACGCTGCTGCGCGAGCTGAACTATCAGGCGACCCTGACGGCTGCCGAGGTGGCCAATATCGAGTCTTCGGTGAAAGAGTGGACCGAGGCGGAGCTGCTGTCGTTGATCGGCGCCGGGCTGCTGCAGGAAACCACCAGCACCCGTACCGAGATTCAGGCGGCTAACGTCGAGGCGGCGGGCAACATCACCTTGATCGCCGGCGGCAACATCGGTGTGGCCAGCGGCCGTGAGCTGCTCGACATGACCAACGGTCTGGCGGGGCTGAGCGAGGAGCAGCGTCTGATGCTCTCCGCTGCGGAGCGTCAGGACGTCAGCTACTTGAAGCACGCCCCGGTGGAAGCCAATGTCAATTTCGTGGTGGGCGATAGAGTGGGCGGTGTCACCACCGTTACCCTCGAGCGTACCGATGGCGAGGCTTGGGACACCACCTGGTTCAAGCCCGGCGAGACCCTGGACATCCATGGCAGGTCGCTCAACATCACCGAGAACGGGCTCTATTACGAGATCGTTTCGGTGGACGGCGGTACTCTGGTGCTGACCACGGCACTGGACGTGGTGGCCGAGTCGGGCGTAGATGTCGAGCTGGCCGCGGTGCTTCTCGACCCGCGCAGCACCGAAGCCTTCGGGCCCGACGGCCTGCCGGTCATTCGCTTCATTTCCATCAGCCTGGTTGAGGATTTCAACGTCTACAACGGCGGCGAGATCTACGTTGAAGCCGAGGGTTCGGTCTACCTCGGTGCCGATGCCGAGGAGGGCGAGGCGAGCCTGCGGCTGGCCAAGCTGCACGCGGGGGCGGATGCCCGCATCAAGGTGTCGGGCAGCATTCTCGCCGCCCAGACCCTTTCGGGGGATCTGGTGATCCGCAGCGGCGACCTGGTGCTGGAGGCGGCCAACGGGCAGATCGGCTCCAGCCCCGATTCGCGACTGCAGCTGGACCTGAAGGAGGGCGCGACCGTGACCGCCCGAGCCCAGCAGGATATTCACCTGCATGCGCTTGGCAGCGACATGCGTATCGGCACCATGTTCTCCCAGAGCGGCGACCTGTGGTTGAGTGCCGATGGCAGCATCCTCGACGGCCTGAACCACGGGCTGATCAACATGCTGGCCAACAATATCCACCTGACAGCCGGCGAGAACATCGGCAGGGAAAACAATTTCCTGGAGTTCGCCACGCGACCCGGTGGCGTGATCAATGCCCAGGCCGGCAACGATATCTATCTGGATACGGTGGATGGCAGCATGATCATCGGCTACATCGAAGCCGGTGAACATGTCTACCTGCGTGCCTTGCACTCGATTCTGGGCACCAACGGCAACGAACTGGCCGGTGACATCAAGGCCACGACCCTGCGCCTGGAGACCCGCATTGGCGGAGTGGGCCAGGCCGACCGCCTGCTGGCGATCATGACCGACGACGAGATCGGGCGGCTGGATCTCGATAGTGCCGACACCGCCTTCGTACGTGAAGTACTGGGCAGTGCCAGCCTGGGCCGCAGCGGTGACTTGCGCCTGGGTCAGGTCAGGGCCGGTAGCGACAATACCCTGGCGCTGATCTTCTCGGAGGTGGGTAACATCTTCAACGCTCTGGACGAGGGCGAGATCAACATCCTCTCCTACGGCGTCTACCTCGTGGCCCAGCACAACATCGGTCGTCAGGACAAGGTGATCACCACGGCGACCGGTGTGCTGCAGGGCGAGTCGCGCGAGGGTCAGGTGTACCTGAACAACAGCGGTCACCTGGTGATCGACGGCAAGGGCCTGACCGCCGCTGGCGACATCGAGATCACGACCAATAGCCCCATGACGGTCAGCGAGAACCTGATCTCTCACTCCGGCAACATCTATCTCTACGCCATGGAGAGCAGCGATCCCGACGACAACGGCGATATCGTGACGTTCACCAACGGCGTTCTGGTGGAGGCCGAGCAGGGCAGCATCTTCGTATCCGCAGGCGACGGTATCGTCATCGAGGACGATCAAGTCGTACTCAGGGCCTCCCGCGATATCTATCTACGGGTGGAAACCTGGGAAAGCACTCTGCTGGGTACGCGTCTCGACGATACGCAGGCTTCAAGCGTACTGCGAGGTACTCTTGAAGCGGGCGAGTCCATCGTGATGCGTGGCGGCAACGAAAAAGGACAGCATTGGCTGATCGAAGAGAACGCCACGCTCATCGCCACTACCGTTGAGCTGGATACGGGTAATGGCAACAACCGCTTCGAGTTGCAGGGTCAGATCGAAGCCACCAGCGTACTGCTGAATGGCGGTAATGATGGCGATGTGCTGTGGCTGGCGGGCAGCATCGTGGCCGATCAGGTACTGATCCAGGGCGGTACGGGCGACGACCGCGTGACCTTCGACGGCGAGCACGCCCTGGGCCGCCTGGAAGTGGATCTGGGGGCCGGCAACGATACGCTACGCGTGCACGGCACCATCCATGCCGAACACGGCATGCGTTTCTACGGCGGTGCTGGTAACGACGACCTGATGCTGCATGCCGATGAGCTGCTCGGTGAGATCGAGCTGCTCGGCGGTGAGGGTGACGATACGCTCACCGTGGTGGAGCTCAACAGCCGTACCGATGGCCTGCTGATGGATGGCGGTAGCGGCAGCGATACCTACCGCATCGTGATGCACCAGGGGGTGAACGCCAACTACGAGATCACCGTAGCCGACGGCGGGGCGATCAACGACGGCGTGGACTTCCTGTTCATCGAAGGCCGCGGCTTCGACGACTACCCCGGTATGCTCGACCGCGACATGGGAGCCTTCGTCGACGGCGATATGAGCGACCTGTTCCTGATTCGCCGCAATTTTATTGCGCGGCTGGAGGGCGATTCTTCCCAGGGCGTTACCGGCGGCAACGTGGAGCGCATCAACTACGGTGCCGACATGAACGGCCGGGTCACGGTCAATGGCCATGACGGTGATGACGTCTTCGTGGTGGACGATACCTCCGCCCTGATGACCCTGGACGGTGGCAACGGCAACGACCGCTTCCAGATCGGCCAGCTGTTTGCCGAGCATCCCAACCCTGAAGGTACGGCGGTGGATGGCTATTACGCCACCGGCGTGAGGGTGGGCGACGAGATTCGCGTCACGCCTACCAACTTGGGCTATCTCAGCTATGGCAACAGCGAGGCCATGGTGATCTATGGCGGTGATGGCGACGACGAGTTCATCGTCTACAGCAACAAGGGGCTGCTGCGCATGGAGGGGGAGGATGGCAACGACAACTTCGTCATCCGTGCCTTCATCGCCGAGAACGACATCGAAATACGCGGTGGCAGCGGCGACGACAACATCGAGTACAACATCAATGCACCGGTGAGCATCGACGGAGGCAGTGGCTATAACACCGTGACCGTGCTGGGTACCGAGGGCGCGGATCAGTTCGTCATCACCGAGGACGGTGTGTTCGGGGCCGGTCTCAATATCGGCTTCGAGAACATCCAGCGGGTGCGGGTGGACGGGCTGGAAGGCGACGACACCTTCTATGTGCTCAGTACCCGTTTCGATGTGGTGACCGAGCTGATCGGCGGAGTCGGCAGCGATACCTTCATCGTTGGCGGCGACGTGACGGGACGTATCATCTCCGCCAATCCCGAGGGTCGCAGCAGCCTGGTGACGCACGGCTTCGCTTCCGCCGAAGAGGCTTACCAGACCCTGCTGGCCGATGGTCTGCCGGTCAGCGTGGTCGACCAACGCTCCGGTGTCGTGGTGGTCACCGAGCCCGGTGGTTCCACGAGGGTGGTGGAAGGCGGCGGTCCCAGTTCCTGGTTCGTGTCGCTGGCGCTATCCACCGGGGGGCTGGCCGATGGCACGCTGGTGACGCTGACCGTCTCGGCGGCGATGGCCTCTTCCCACGACCGCAGCCGCACGCCTCACGGTGGGCGTAGCGCAGAGACGGTCAAGCTCTCCTTGCAGGAAGATGGCGAGTACACCCAGGCGATCACCGTGGACTTCGTGCTGGTGGATGGCGTATGGACGCCTGCCCAGGAGATCTTCGTCAAGGCGCCGGATGACGATGTGGTGGAGGGCACGCGACTCGTCACGGTGAGCTACCAGGCGCAGGTAGCCCTGCCCGAAGGGCACGACGGCGAGATGCCGGATGCGCTGCAGTCGCTGCTGAGCCAGCCGCTCGCCAATACCATGGTCACGGTATACGACAACGACCTGGGCGACGTGGTGCTGAACGTTCCCGGCGACCGCTTGCAGTTGATCGAGGGCGACTCGGTGACCGGCCAGGACGGTAGCTTCGAGCTGCGTCTCTCGGCACCGCTTCAGGTGGGTGAAGTGGTGACCGTGACCCTCGATCTGTCGGCTTTCGGCGACCGGGTCTCGGCCAGCACCACTACCTTGGTCTTCGATCATACCAACTGGGACCAGGCGCAGACCGTCACGCTGACGGCCGTCGACAACGATCGTGTCGAGAACCGTCTGGATGGGCGCGTGCTGTTCGAGCTCAGCAGCAACCTCGATGGCTCCATCTACGAGGACGTCAAGGCGAGTACCGTGCGGGTCACGGTCTACGACAACGACAGTCCCGGTCTGGTCATCCAGCAGACCGATGGCCGCACTCTGGTGACCACCGCCGGAGCAACCGACAGCTATACGTTGCGCCTTACCCAGGCCATCGTCGAGCCGGTGACGGTCCGTCTGTTCTCGGACGGCCTGACCGATGTGGTACTCGGCGATCGGGTCTTCCTCGATACGCTGTTCAGCGGCGCGGTAGCCATCGAGGTGCTGGCCGGTGCCGAGGCCGGGCCGCGCTTGCGGCTGCTGGAGAGTTCCTGGGCCGAGCTGGGAGTGAGCGTGGGGATGACTCTGACGCTGGTCGATCCGGCGGGCGATGTCCTGCAGGTCCGCGTCAATCATGTCGATGCCGACGGCTATCTGCACCTGACCCAGGGCGTGGACGTCGCTGCCGGCAACTGGCAGCTGACCGAGGTTGCCATTCCGGCGGTCACTTTCACGGCCGAGGACTGGTACTGCACGGTTGAGGTGACGCTGAGGGCCGATAACGGGTTCGTGGCGGCGGAGACCGAACGCTACGTGATGCCTTTCGCGCCGCAGCCCCACGTGCTGGATCGTATCCAGGGGCCGTTGATCCTGGAAGGCGGTGTGGGCGATACCGATCGCACCTTGAACGCCGCCATCATGCTGCCCCATGAGTCGACCGGCCAACTGGGCGATGGCCTCGGGCAAGGTCTTGGCGATGACGATCATACCGATGACACCGATACCCTGATTCTGCATGCCGATGCCAGCGTGCAGTCGTTGCATGGCAGCCTGACCGCCAATCGCGTGACAGGGTTGGGCATGGGAGAAGGCGTGCTGAGTCAGGACGATGGACGGGGTGCCGGAACCACCATCGACACCCTGCGCGGCGTGACCTTCCATGGCATGGAGATAGTCGAGTTGCTGTTGGGCAGCGGCAACGACCACCTGGAGATCGACCTCGACCCCGTGGCGTTCTCCGGCGAATGGTCGGCCGCCGCCAGCGGTGAACGGGCGATGCTGATCCGTGACGGCAGCTGGCGCGAGGATGGCTTCAGGGCTGGAGACGGCCTGCTGATCGGCGGCGAGCGCTTCCTGGTGTTCGGCTTCACCAGCGCAGGACACATGTTGCTGGATCGTCCGCTCGCGGAACTGCTGAAGGCGCTGGGCGACCAGCGTCCGGCGGTCATTCGCGAGATGCCGCTGACCGTGGTGCATGGCGGTGGCGGCGACGATCTCATCGAAATACGCGGTGGCTACGATGCTCAGATTCCGCTGATCGTGTTCGGTGACACTTCACGCAGCGGCGCACGTTACAGCGCCGTGAGCGGCGAGCCTACGCGCCTGGCGCAGCCCTTCACCAAGCCTGGCAACAACGTTATCGATGCTAGTCAGGCAATCGGTGGCGTGGTGCTGGTTGGCGGCGCCGGTAACGACACCTTGATCGGCGGTGCCGGTAACGACCAGCTGTTCGGCGGCGGTGGCAACAATACGCTGGATGCTCGTGTCGGTGGTAACAACCACCTGTATGGCAACGGCAGCATCGACGTCGACCTGAGCGTGCGTCTGTCTCAGGCGGAGAGGGTGATGACGCTCTACTCTACGACGGGTGACGTAGCGCATGCCACCGGCGACCGCCTGGTGGCGGGCGACAATCGACTGTACGGAGGTAACGGCAACGACGTCCTGATCGGCGACCATGGCGTGATCGAACTCGAAGCGCGCAAAGGCATCGCCAACCTGCGCCTGCTCGACAGCCAGCGCGTGATCTCGGTGCGCAGTACCGATCCCGCTTCCTATGGCCACAACCACCTGGAGGTGACGGGTGGGCGCAATATCCTGATCGGAGGTAGCGGCAACGATACCCTGCAGGGTGGCAGCGGCGACGACATCCTGATCGGCGACCATGCCGATGTGACGTTCGGGCGTGTCAACGACTTCAGAAACATCGTGAAGATCGTGGTTCGCGACGAGGGCTTTGATGGCGATGACATCATCGAAGGCGGTAGCGGTAACGACGTTCTGCTGGGAGGTGGCGGGAACGACATTCTCTACGGCGGCACGGCGCTGAGCGGAAACCACACAGGGAATGACGTCCTGGTAGGGGATTTCGCCGTTCTAACCTTCGTCAACGGGCAGTTGCGCCATCTTGTGACTCTGCCTAGCGCGAGAGCCGGGCATGATGAATTGCACGGTGGGGCAGGTAACAACGTGCTCGTGGGTGGTGAAGGCAACGATACCATCACGGGGGAGAATGGCCGTAACGTCGTATTGGCTGATCTGGGCGAGCTGGTGTGGAACTCCGCAGGGCATCTGGTAAAAGCAATGTCCACCAACCCGGGTCGGGGCGGCAATGACACTGTGACGCTTGGCCACGGTGGCAACCTAGTGATTGGCGGCGACGGCAACAACACCATTCACAGTGGTGACGGCAACGACCTGTTGGCTGGTGATCACGCCGAGGCGCTGTTCGATCAAAATGGCGTGATCCTCTCCTTCACTTCGCTGCATTTCAATCACGGTGGTAATGACACCATTACCAGCGGGGCCGGAAACGACTGGATCATCGGCGGTCATGGCAATGACAGGATCACCGTCACATCGGGTGACAACGTGGTGCTGGGCGACAATGGCCGGATCCTGGCTCGCGACGGCATTCGCCAGCGCGTGGAGAGCCTGGATACCCGCGCCTCTACCGGGGGCAACGACGTAATCCACGTTGGCATCGGCAACGATCAGGTGATCGCCGGGGTAGGCAACGACCATGTCACCAACGTGGCGGGCGAGACCGTGATCATCGGCGATGTGGGTGTGATCCTGAGCGATGCCCGCGGGCGTTACACCATGGCCGAAACGGGCCGCACCGACCTGGGCGGCGACAACCGGCTGTTCGGTGGCAGCGACCGCGACATCATGTTCGGCGGCAAGGGTGACGACTACCTCGACGGTGGGCCGGGTAACGACATCCTGTTCGGCGACTTCGGCCGCGTGACCCGCACGTCGCAGATGATCACGGTGGAGACAATCAACCACTTCGAGGGCGGCAACGATACCTTGATCACCGGCCCTGGGCGCAACATCGCCATTGGCGGTGCCGGCAACGACAGGTTCGACGGCAACTTCGACCTCGACACCATGATCGGCGAGTATGCGCGGATCCGCATCATGCTCAGCGGCAGTAACGAAGCCGAGCAGATCACCTCGATCGTCACGCTCGCGCAGGGTCGCCTCGACCTGATTCGTCAGGCGCAGCAGAACCTCTATGAAGAGGAGCGCGACGATGGGGTGCAGGAGGCACTGGGCTGGCTCGACATGACGCCGCAGGGACTGCTGGGCAATGGCAACCTTTTCGCTCGCCACGACCAGCCCGGATTCCAGGCACGGGGCATGGAGGGGCTGCGGACGCTGATCGACGAGTGGGTCGAGCGCCAGCAGGGGGCAGGCAGCAGCGGGTTGCGTACCAGTGTGGCTTCCTCGGTAGCGGCCAGTGTCGGAGAGGCGTCGGCCCCAGCCCAGGCGCCGTCACAGGATGCCGCGCCGGAGGATGTGACGAACGAGTCGAGCGACGAGGTGCTGGAAGCCGAGCCGCAGGAGCTGCCGCTGGAAGAAACCGAGTTGCCGCAAGAGGCAGCGGAGGAGGGGGAGCCTGCCGAGGTCACCCAGGAGGTCGACGAAGATGCAGCGCTCGAAGTCGCCGGCTTGATCGGCGCCTTGGCCGGGGCCAGTGGCTGGGGCGTGGCGCGTTCGAAGACGAACGGCACGGAACCCGCGCGCATGGCGGCGCTGCGCCGCGAGCAAGCCGCCTGTGAGTGGCAGCGCCTGATGAAGAGTGATAATGGCGCAGAGCGTCAGCAGGAGCACAGCGAGGATGAGTGAGGCCCGTTCGCTGCCAGGAGGCGTGCATGCCGAGATGATGCAGACCTTCCTGGCGGCGCTGGATATGCCCTATGGCATCGAGCGTTCCGCCAAGTGGCGGCCGCAGCGTTGGTCCACGGATCGCCTGCTCTGCAGCGCCCCGGTCTCGGCATGCGGTGCGGATGTGCTCGCTCGGCAGCTACCCGCGCTGCTGGAGCGGCTGGGCATGCAGCACGCGGACATGCAGGCGTTTCTCGCCGAGCTGCAACCGACCGTTGGGGAGGTGCCGCACTATCTGCATCTCGGGGTCGAGGATGGCCGCTGCAAGGTGTACTGGGAGGCGAGCCAGCCCGAGCGGTTGGCACAGGAAGCGCGCTTCGTTCTCTATCGTGCCTGGAAGTGGCAGCCGGGCGAGGCCGCTGCGCTATCCGACTACGTGCTGGAGCCTAGTGCCGGCCAAGCCGTGCGCGCGATCAAGGCGCTACTGGCCGAGATGCCAATGGCATTGGCCGATCTGCTGGAACAACTGGAGGTGAGCTTTGCGCTGAAGCAGACGCCCTGGCCGCCATTGACGGTGCGCATCGAGGAGCGTGTGGGCGGGCGAGAGACGCAGCGCCACTCGTTGAATCTGCATCTGCACCAGGCCCGTCTGCCGCTGGGTGGAATTGCCGGCCTGTGCATGGGGCTCGTGCGCGAATGGCAGAGTGCGCCGCGCAGTACCGTGGTGGAGTGGGTCGCGGCCCATGGCAGCGAAATGCTGGGCAATCTGTCGTTCGGTATCGGCGACGACGGCCAACCGTTCCTGACCTGTTATCACGGGGCCCGGTTGTGCAAGCCGTAACAGAGTGAAGGTAATGCAGCTAGGCGATAGCGGGACCCAGGCCATTGCGGCCTGGCAACAGCAGGTCCAGGGCGTTCAAGGCTGGCTCGCGCGGCACTGTGAGCAGGCGCCGCGCCCGGAAGGGGCCGGTGTGACCCAGGGTGTGGTGCTCTGGCGTCAGGGTGAGCAGTGGCAGCCCGTTGCGCTGTGGCCCGGTCAGGCGGATGGCACTGCACTGCTTTCGCTCAGTGAAGAGGTGCGGGACGCAGGGCGGGGGCTGGTGAGCCAGCTTGGCGAAGACAGCCTGGGCATCGGTTATCCGGTGCGAGACCTGGCCAGCGACGAGGCCGAGGGTGCCCTGCCGGGAAAGGGGGCCTTGCTGGGAGCAGTGGCCTTGCGGGTCATGTTGCCCGAGGCTCTGCGGGGCCGAGATAGCGCCGTGCAGACAGCCCTGTTGCCGCTGATGCAGCGGCTCGAGGATGGAGTCGCGACTCTCGAGCGCGACGTGTTGCAGCGCTCGTATCGCAGCGGGCGACAGCTCCAGGACCGGCTTTCCCAGCACCTTTCTCTGCTGGCGGCAGTGCTCGCCGAACCGCGTTTTTCCTCCGCTGCCATGCAGCTCGTCTCGCGCCTGGCCAGCCACTTCGAAGCGGAGCGGGTCAGCCTGGGTTGGCGGCGCGGTTCTCGTACGCGAGTCGAGCAGATCTCTCACAGCGCTCAGTTCAATCGCAAGATGAATCGCATCCGCGCCACGGAAACTGCCATGGACGAGGCGTTGGACCAGCGCATCAGCGCAGTGTGGCCGGCTCCCGCCGGGCCGGGGTGGGAGCACCGTGTGGTGCGCGCCCAGGCGGCGCTGGGCGGCATGACGGGGCTGGCAGCGGTGGTCAGCTTGCCGTTGCTGGATGGAGCGGAGCCCCTCGGCGCCGTTACCCTGGAGCGCGACATGCCTTTCGATGCCGAAGAGGTAGCGGCGCTTGAGAGTTTGCTGGCACTCTGCGCCCGGGCCCTCGAAGAGAAGCGGCGCAACGACAGACCGCTGCCGCTGAAGATGGCGGTGGCTACGTCGGAGCAGTTGGGGCGGCTGTTCGGCCCGGGGTTCCTGGGCTACAAGCTGACCGGATTGGTGCTGGCAGGGTTATTGGCCTTCTCCTGGCTGGCGACAGGAGAGGAGCGCATCGCCGCCGATGCGATCCTCGAGAGCCGTGAGCAGCGAGTGATGACGGCGCCGTTTCGTGGCTATATCGATGCGGCTCTGGTGCGGCCCGGCGATAGGGTCGAGGCCGGCCAACCCCTGGCCGACATGGAGACCCGAGACCTGTTGCTAGAACGCCTGCAGTGGCAGAGCGAGCTGGCCAAGTTCGAGCGCCAGGAGCAGGAGATGCGGGCACGGGGCGACCGTGCCGGCATGAACGTATTGGCGGCGCAGCGCGATCAGGCCCAGGCAAGGCTGGCTCTGGTGGATTCTCGGCTGGAACGGGCCACGCTGTTGGCGCCATTTGCCGGCGTGGTGGTCAGCGGCGATCTCACCCAGCGACTGGGAGGTGCCGTGGAGCAGGGGGAGGAGCTGTTCCGGGTTTCGCCGCTGGACGACTTCCGTCTCGAACTGGAGGTGCCGGAGCGCCGCATCGATGACGTCAGGGTGGGGCAGCGGGGCGAACTGGTGCTGGCGGCGATGACCGGCGAACGGTTGCCTTTCGTCATCGAACGGCTCACACCGCAGACCCGCAGCAGTGATGGCAGCACTCGCTTCGTCGTCGAGGCAAGCCTGGTGCGCGATGCCGAGAGCATCGATGGCGCTGCGCGACGCGAGTTGCGTCCGGGGCTGCAGGGCGTGGCCAGGATAGAGACCGGCGAGAACAAGCTGATCGTCATCTGGACGCGGGAGCTGGTGGACTGGCTGCGCCTGACGCTATGGCGTTGGTGGGGCTGAGGCGTGGCCGGCCCGCTGTTCAGCCAGCATTGGCATCGAGTGGCCGACCTGCGCTTGCGGCTGCGTCATCATGCCAGCCTGCATCGCCACGAATATCGCGGCGAGCCGTGGTACGTGCTGCACGATACCCTCACCGGACAGGTGCACCGCTTCACGCCGGAGGCGTATCAGATCGTCGGTCGGCTGGATGGCAAGCGCACTCTGAGTGAGATATGGGATCAGGTGAGTGCCTCGCTGGGCGATGCCATGCCGACCCAGCAGGAGCTGATCGCCTTGATCGGAAGGCTGCACGGGGCCAACGTGCTTTCGGGCTACGGCGACATCGATATCGACGAGCTCTCCCGACGCCAGACGAAGCAGAAGCGGGGCAAGTGGCTACAGCTGGTGCGCTCTCCTCTGGGCATTCGCATCCCGCTGCTCGATCCTGAGCGCTTCATTGCTGCCAGCTACCCGCTGGTCAGGCCTTTCATCAGCCCACTGGGTGGGGTGCTGTGGCTGGCAACGCTGCTACTGGCGCTGGTAGTGGCGGGGGTGCACTGGCAGTCGCTTACCGACAACCTGGCCGATCGGGTGTTCGGTATCGGCAACTTGCTGATGCTGGCGCTCATCTATCCGCTGATCAAGGCGCTCCATGAGTTGGGCCACGCCTGGGCGACCAAGGATGCCGGGGGCGAGGTACATGAGGTCGGCGTGATGCTGCTGGTGTTCTTTCCGGTGCCATACGTGGACGCCAGTGCCGCGGCTGCCTGCCCCGACAAGTCGCGCCGCATGCTGGTGGGGGCGGCCGGCATCATGGTCGAGCTGTTTCTGGCATCGCTGGCGATGCTGGTATGGGCGGCGGCCGAACCGGGCCTGCTGCGGGCAGTGGCGTTCAACGTGATGCTGATCGCGGGTGTGTCGACGCTGCTGTTCAACGGCAACCCATTGCTGCGCTTCGATGCCTATTACGTGCTGGCGGATTACCTGGAGATTCCCAATCTCTTCAATCGCGCCAATCAGCAGCTGACCTACGCGGTGAAGCGCTACCTGCTGGGCCGGCGCGACGTGACCAGTCAGGCGCGATCCCGGCGCGAGGCGTGCTGGCTGGTGAGCTATGCCCTGGCGTCGTTCGCCTATCGCTTGATGATCATGGTGGCCATCGCCGTGTTCGTGGCCACCAAATATCTGTTCGTTGGCGTCATTCTCGCCCTTTGGTCGGTGACCATGACGCTATTGCTGCCTCTGTTCAAGATGCTCAAGGCCATGACCGTGGACGATTCATTGCAAGGCTCGCGTGGCCGCGCCTGGGGCTGGCTCTTTGGCGGCCTCATGGCAGTGACGCTGCTGCTGTTTCTGGTTCCGCTGCCCTACGCTACCCATGTGCATGGCGTGGTGGATAGTCGCGAGCCGGCCCAGGTGCGCGTTGGCGTCAGCGGCGAGCTCGCCGAGCTGTGGGTGGAGGATGGCCAGGAGGTGACGGCTGGCGATCCGTTGATGCGCATTGCCGCTCCGGAGCTGGGCGTGGAGGTGCGCCTGCTCGAGGCGCGAATCCGCGAGATCCAGCAGGAGCTCGTCGCCAACGTGCGCGATGCCCAGGCGGCTGCCATCCTGCGCGAGACCCTGGTGCCGGTGGAGCGTCAGCTCGACGATGCACGCCAGCGTGCTGCTGCCACCGTGGTGATCAGCCCCCATACTGGCCTGATGCTGATGCCGGAGGGGGTTCCCCGCCTGGGTAGCTATCTGCATCGTGGCACGGCCGTTGCGTCGGTGGTGCGTCCGGAGGATCTGCGCATTCGCACCTTGCTGCCGGCTCATGTGGTAGAGCGTGTGCGCGACGATACGCGTCGGGTCCAGCTGCGGTTGCCGGGCCATGAGTGGGATGCTGCCGGCAGCCTGCTGTGGGTATCGCCCAGTTCCGATCATGCAATACCCAGCCCGGTACTGAGCGTACAGGGCGGCGGACACGTGGCGGTCGATCCCAGTGCGACGACCGACGATGGTTCACCCAGGGCGTTTCGGCGACATTATCTGGCCGACTTTGCGGCGGGAGAATTGCTGCAGGAGGGGGGCTCGTTACATCTGGGGGGGCGGGTTCACGTACGTATCGAGCATGCTCCGGAGCCGCTGGGCTACCGGCTGTGGCGTGACCTGCGCCGCTCGTTCCTGAGGCTTTTCGAGCTATGAGCCGTCTGACATGCCTTTGCTGAAGCTGCCCGGCGACGTACTGACGCGTCCGGAGCGAACCCTGCTGCCGCCGGGGAGCCTGGAGCGTCCCTGGCACTGGTTGAGGTCGAAGCTGCATCGGCCGGCGGCGATACGCAGGCTTGGGCTGCGCTCGCAGCTGCCGGGCATACATCGGCATGCCGCCCGCCTGGCATCACTCGATGTACAGGTGCTGGCCGAGGAGCGCGATGGCTTGCGGCTTGCGCTTGCACGCCAGGGCGTGACGCCACGGCTGGCTCGGCATGCCTTCGCTCTGGTGCGGGAGGTCTCCCGGCGGGAGCTGGGCATGGCGCATCATGACGTACAGCTGTTGGGCGGGCTGGCCATGCTGGGGGGAAGAATCGCCGAAATGCATACCGGCGAGGGTAAGACCCTGACGGCGACACTGCCGGCGGCAACGGCTGCCTTGGCCGGAATTCCGGTACATGTGATCACCGTCAACGACTACCTGGCCGCTCGCGACGCGGAGCTGATGACCCCGGTCTACCGTGCGCTGGGCCTGAGCGTGGCAGCGGTGGTGCATGAGATGCCGCCACACGAGAGGCGAGCCGCCTACGCTGCCGATGTGGTCTATTGCACCAACAAGGAGCTGGTTTTCGACTACCTGCGCGACACTCAGCTGCTGGGTCGTCATCGCCATCCGCTTCAGGCCCATGCGGCGCGGCTGGTCGGTGAGCTGCAAGACGAACGCCTGCTGCTGCGGGGTCTGCATTTCGCCATCGTCGACGAGGCCGACAGCGTGATGCTCGACGAGGCGCGAACGCCGCTGATTCTCTCGGGGCCGGCAGGCAAGGACGCGCTCGATATCGCGCTGCTCGATCAGGCGCTGGCCCTTGCCGCTGAGTTCGAGGAGGATACGCATTTCGTGCGGGAGAGCGGGCAGATCCATCTGACCGAGCGTGGCCGGGAGCGGCTGACCGAACGGGCGCAGGCCTTGGGCGGCGGTGGCTGGGTAGGGCGTTCACGGCGAGAGTGGCTGGTTCAACAGGCGCTGGTGGCGCGCCACCATTTCCAGCGTGACCACCATTATCTGGTGCGTGATGGCAAGGTGCAGATCATCGACGAGCACACCGGCCGGGTCATGGCAGACCGCAGCTGGGAGAAGGGCCTGCAGCAGATGATCGAGCGACTCGAAGGCTGCGAGCCGAGTGATCCCAACGTGACGCTGGCGCGGCTTACCTACCAGCGCTTCTTCCGCCGCTACCACCATCTTTCCGGCATGACCGGCACGGCGCGAGAGGTGCGCGGAGAGCTCTGGCGTACCTATCGTCTGCGGGTGGTGGCGATACCCCCGCACCGGCCCAGCAAACGCCAGCACTGGCCGACGATATCCCTCGCACGGCAGGCCGACAAGTGGCAGTGGATTGCCACCCGCGTCCAGGAAATCGCCGGCCAGGGGAGAGCTGTGCTGGTGACCACGGTCAACCTGGCCGACTCCGAAGCGCTGTCGCAGCGGCTCGCCGAGGCCGGTATCGAACATGCCATGCTCAACGCGCGTCAGGATGCCGAAGAAGCCGATACGGTTGCCCGCGCTGGCCGTCGTGGTGCTGTGACGGTGGCTACCAGCATGGCGGGGCGGGGCACCGACATTTCGCTGGAGGAAGAGGTCAAGAGAGCAGGCGGGCTGCATGTCATCGTTGCCGGCCACCACGATGCCTCGCGGGTGGATCGGCAGATTGCCGGTCGCTGCGCGCGTCAGGGCGACCCGGGCAGTGTGGAACTGGTGGTATGTGAAGAAGAGGCTCTGCTCGATGAGCTGACGGAGTGGCAGCGTCGTATGGGGCAACTGCCGACACGCTTGAAGCGTGCTCAGCGACGGCGTGAGGCGCGCCACGCCAGAGAACGCGCGCGGCTGTTGGAGGCCGACTGGCGCGAGGACGAACAGTTGGGTTTCAGTGGCAAGTCCGAATGATTGTGACCGACAACCGAATAGCCGTCAGCGGACGGTGGAGTGGGGAACCTATGAGTCAGCGCTTTCTTCGCAGCATCACGCTACCGCTGTGCCTGGCGGGCATGGGGAGCGTCGCTCTTCAGGCGCAGGGACAGGAGCTTGGCGACTCCTGGTTCGGCGAGCTTAGCTGTCTGGTCGAGCCGGGCAGGCAGGCGTTTCTGTCGAGCCAGGTACCGGGTGTGATCGAAACCATCCAGGTCGAGCCGGGCGATCGGGTTGCTGCGGGGGACACGCTATTCACGCTAAAGCGTGACGTAGAGCTGGCCAGCGTGGCGCTGGAGCGTGCCCGTGCCGACTATGCCGAACGGCGGGTACAGCGCAACCAGCGCATGATCGAGCGCGGTATGCTCAGCGACAGCGAGCGCGACGAGATCGACACGGAAATGCGCCTTGCCCGCATGCAGGTCAACCTGGCCAACGCCCGGCTGGAGCAGATGACGCATCGGGCCCCGTTCGCGGGCTTGATCACGCAGCGTGTGGCCGAGGAGGGGGAGTACATCGACGCCACGCCGGTGCTCGAGCTGGTTCAGCTCGACCCACTGCGCATCGAGGCGGTCTTGCCATTGACTGCTTTCGGCGCGATAGCCGTGGGAGACAACCTGGAGATAGAGCTGCTTGCGCCAGTAGAGGAAACGGCGTCGGCTCGTGTGCAGCGGGTGGATAGCGTGATCGATGCCTCGAGCGGGACCTTTGCCATTGGTTTGATGCTGGAGAACCCGCAAGGGGTGATACCGGCAGGCATCAACTGCCGACTTGGGGCTCTCGATTGAGCTCTGCTCCAGGCTGCGGCGGTTTTACGCGCCAAAAAGTTCATGGAAGCCATTTCCACTCACCATTCGAATGCAAACGCGCGTTTTATGGCAGCCTCAGATTGAATGCTGCATCTTGAGGGCAAAGTTTCGTAAGCCTGATGAAATGTCGACAAACCTGCGGCATGATGTTTCTCGTTGTCACAAAGGAGAAACCTCATGCCAACACAGCAGCGTGTGGAAGCCGATGTGTGCGAAGTCCTGAACCACTGGGTTTCCCATGCCTTGGCCCAGCAAGCGGCGAACGATGCTCTCGTCGCGTACATTCACTGAACCAGCGTTACCCGTTGCACCCAAGGGCCAGGGAGGGTCCCGACGACATTCAACTCCCGTAACTGTACTGTTCTAGCCTCTATTCTCTTTTTGCTTCCTTATCTTTTCACTTCCTTATTCTTCCTCCATAGGCGGGATGCCATCATCTCGGATGGGCAAACACCTGTGTCCAGAAGGGCGAATAGCGGGAACCTTCCGCTGCATGGGAAGCCGCCCCCATTTCGCTGAAGTCGCCACTCATGATGTTCGCACAGTGCCCGGGGCTTTCCAGCCATCCTTGCATGACACGCTCGACCTCTGCCTGACCGGCGGCAATGTTTTCGCCCACAGCCTGCCACACATAGCCTGTATCGCTCACCCGAGCGGTGACGCCTCGATCGTCGGGGCCGGTGTGGTCAAAGAATTCCTCTTCAGCCATGTTTCGCGAGTGGTCGAGTGCGGCCTCGGCCAGGTGGCAGTTCCACTCTAGCGGATCTGCGGCAGAGAACTCCTCATCGCCGCATTGACGGCCTTCGCTGCGTGCATCGTTGACCCGCTCGAGCATCTCGCGTTGATCGGCGCTGAGCTCGCATTCCGCCGAGGCGGTATCGGCATGAGCCACCAGGCTCAACAGTGCAAACGAAAAGAGGGTACAAGAACGTAGCATCGACCTTCCTTTGGTCCGGGGGATTCCCTTGCACTCTAGCCAGGTGAGGACTGCATTGCGAGGAGGTACTTTAGGAGAGGTGCTTTACGAGAGTTTTGCGAGAATTTTACCAGCGACGAAAAACCGCCACTCGGCATGACCCGTTAGTGGCGGTTTTTTCGAATCAGATGGTCGGAGCGACAGGATTCGAACCTGCGACCTCTGCAACCCCATTGCAGCGCGCTACCAAGCTGCGCCACGCTCCGACTGATTTTTCTCGGAAACTGACGCAGGCTCGACCGTGGTCATGCCCCCGAGAACGAGGCGTATACTAGCGCGTTCGGGGGGAAATGAAAAGCCTCTTTTGTACTTTCCTTTCAGATGCTTGCCTTTGGCCGGCTTGGCTCATGGCAATACGGTCGCTGGCGTGATGTGACCGCTTCGCTGCCTTATGATGGTGACGGCACGGCATCTTGGCAGGGGAGGGGAGATGCAACGGCAGGCGCAGCGTGGACTACTCAAGGGCATGAACCCGAGGGTCACCCTGGTGACTTTCGTGGTGGTGACGGTTTCCCTTTTCTATGGAACCTTCTATACCGAGCGTCTAGGCCAAGGGCTGGCATTGGCTCGAGGCGTGCTCGATCCCTTCCTGGAGTGGTACTACGTTCTTCTGGTCGCCTTCCTACTCTTGTTCATGGTGTGGCTGGGCATGGGCCGATACAAGAACGTGCGTCTGGGCGGTGATTTCGAGCAGCCCGAGTTCAGCTTTTTCTCTTGGGTGGCGATGTTGTTCGCGGCCGGTACCGGGGTGGGCATTCTGTTCTGGTCGGTGGCCCAGCCGATCCTGCAGTTCCAGGACAATCCTTTCATCGAGCAGGGCATGAGCCCTGATGCCGCCCGGGTTGCCATGCGTCTGACCTATTTTCACTGGGGGTTGAACGGTTGGGCGATCTTCTCCTTCGTGGCGCTGGTGCTGGCTTACTTTTCCTACCGCTGGAACCTGCCGCTGACGATTCGCTCCGCTCTGACTCCGCTGCTGGGCAGGCGTACCGAAGGTGTCCTGGGAGATGTCGTGGATGTGCTGGCCGTTTTCGGTACCGTGTTTGGTATCGCCACGACGCTAGGGCTCGGCGTACAGCAGATGAATGCCGGGCTCGAGGCAGTTTTCGGCCTGCAGTCGTCGCTGCTGCTGCAGCTGGTTGTTACTGCCGTGATCATGACCATTGCCACCCTTTCGGTCGTCTCCGGAGTGAAGCGTGGCGTACGTTTGCTCTCCGAGGCCAACTTCTGGCTGAGCATCGCTGCCGTCCTCTTTCTGCTGCTGTTCGGCCCCACCCAGTATCTGGTGGCGATCACCATCGAATCGGCCGGGGACTATATCCAGAACCTGATGGGTATGACGTTCCATACCAATGCCACCCGAGGCGATGCTTGGCAGTCGGAATGGACGGTATTTTTCTGGGGCTGGTGGCTGGCCTGGTCGCCGTTCGTGGGAATGTTCATCGCCCGTGTATCGCGTGGTCGAACCTTTCGCGAATTCGTCATGGGCGTGTTGTTGGTGCCCACCGTGATCACCATCGTATGGATTGGGCTTTTCGGCGGGACGGCGCTGTATCATGAGCTGTTCGGCAACGGCGGCATCGTGGCAGCCGTCGACTCCAATATTGCCACGGCAGTCTTTGCCACCATCGAGGCCATGGAACTCGGGCTGCTGGGGCGGGGCTTCTCCGCTATGCTGGTGCTGTTGATAGCGACGTATCTGATCACCTCGGCCAATGCGGGCACGTTGGTCATCAATACGATTCTGGCGGGTGGCGACCCCGAGCCGCCCACTGCTCACAGGCTGCTATGGGGTGGCCTGCTGGGGCTGTTGACGGCGGTATTGCTGATGGCAGGTGGACTGGAAACGCTACAGGCCGCCGTGATCATGGCGGCACTGCCATTCTCGGTAGTGGTCATGCTGATGGTCGCCGGGCTGCTCAAGGCACTGCACCGTGAGCGTTATGCAGCACGTACCGGCGAGCGCGTGGAAGCGCCGCGGGAGCCGTGGGCCGATCTCGAGGATGCCGGGACACAGCCGAGCCCCGTCTCCGACGATGAGACTCACAAGCTGCATTGAGCCAATCAGATCTCTTCCCAGATCCTGCGCCGGAATTCCTGGGGCATGGCGGCGACTTGCTTGAGGCGCCGCATATGCTGGTCGGCAACCTCGCGCGCTATTTCCTCATAGCATGCCTTCATCTTTTCGGGGTCGGCGCCGTGGGTGTCATAGCAGTGTCCGAGCTGTTGTCCTGCTTCGGAAAGCGCGGCGAGGAATTTCGCTTCTTGAAGCATCATGTCAGATACGCTTTCCATCCATGCCAGTTGAAGGCGCGTCATCGGGGTAACTCCCTGGATCCATTGCTGCGACCACCATTCCATCAGTGGCAGGGAGGCATCGAGGGCGGGGTTGGGCGCGGGGCGACCGGGGGTGGGGCTGGCCATGGCGATCTCCGTGATATGTCGAATGGGCGATTGGGACAGGGTAGAACGCTTGCATTCGAGTGTAGTCCAGCAAAGGTGGCTCTCCCATGCTTTTTTGCTGCATTGCGGTATGCGATTTCGTGATATCGAACTCGGCACTCCGATACGGGCTTGCAAGCCAGTGGCTTACCGGCAATGGGGTGGTTGTGTCATGCTCTGAAGCCAGCCGGTCTATCCTGCCGGTCTATAGAGGGGGAAGGCGATGTGGAGTGTCATAAAATCGGTGCTGGCAGCGTTCTTCGGCGTTCAGCGCGATAGGCAGCGGCGTGAGGATTTCGAGCGTGGCAGTCCAATGGCCTTCATCGTGACTGGAATCGTCATGGGACTGCTGCTGGTGGGTGTGCTGGCCCTGGTGGCGATCTGGGTTGCGGGCTGAGCGTAGCAGGGCCCAGCGTTGACTGCTGCGTTAGCCATAAGGTGAAGGTTAGGCGAGTGACTTTCTAAACTTGTCTCCATATACTCGGCTAGAAGAAGCGGCTAATGTTCTCTGGGATGAGAACCCCCGTACCCTGACTCGTGGGGCGCCGTTATCGACACAACTACAAACTCGGGAGGCGTCGATGCGCACTCTGCTCGTCTGGCTGGCAGGGGGCTTGACCCTTGTTGGCTCGAGCCAGATGGCTCTGGCTAGCGGCTGGAACATGCCGGTTGGGGTCACTGACCTCAGTAGAGAAATCTACAACCTTCACATGACGATCTTCTGGATCTGTGTGGTCATCGGCGTGATCGTATTCGGGGTCATGTTCTACTCCCTGTTTCGCTATCGTCATTCCAAAGGCGCAAAGTCTGCCAATTTTCACGAGAATACGACGGTCGAGATCATCTGGACGGGCATCCCACTGCTGATTCTCATCGGCATGGCCATACCGGCGACCGCCACTCTCCAGAAAATCTACGATCCTTCCGGGGCCGAGCTGGACGTCATGGTCACCGGCCAGCAGTGGCGCTGGCGCTACGAATATCTCGGTGAAGACGTCGCCTTCAACTCCAATCTCGCCACCCCGAGGGCGCAGATTCGCGGCGACGAGGAGCGCGGCGAGCACTACCTGCTCGAGGTCGACGAGCCGCTGGTCCTGCCGATCAATCGCAAGGTTCGTTTCCTCTTTACTTCCGACGACGTCATCCACGCCTGGTGGGTTCCCGATTTTGCCGTGAAACAGGATACGGTGCCGGGCTTCATCACCGAGAACTGGGTACGCATCAACGAGCCGGGTATCTATCGTGGGCAGTGCGCCGAGCTGTGCGGGGTCGATCACGCCTTCATGCCGATCGTGGTGCGCGCGGTGGAAGAGGACGAGTTCGACGCCTGGCTGGCCGAGCGCCAGGAGATGGCGGCGGAAGAGGCCATGGGCATCGACCGCGAGTGGGAGTTCGATGAGCTGATGGAGCGGGGCGAGGGCGTCTACGGCAGCATCTGTGCTTCCTGTCACCAGCCTGAAGGCCAAGGGTCGCCGCCGGCGTTCCCCGCACTGGCCGGCAACGAGCGGATGCTTGCGGACGTGGAGTGGCACAAGGACGTCATCATCAATGGCGTATCCGGGACTGCCATGCCGTCGTTCCGCACTACGCTCAATCCGGTCGAGCTGGCAGCGGTGATCACCTATACCCGTAACGCCTGGGGCAACGAGTCCGGCGATGCGGTACAGCCGGCCGAAATCGCCGAGCGGCTGCAATGATCGTCGCCCTCACGTCGCCACGGCGGCGTGAGGGACCCCTGACAAGCTGCGACAAAACAAGACAATGAGATTGGAGTATTCCGATGGCCCCTAAGGTACCTCCTCAGCCGACTCTCGAGCAGAGCACTACCGCCGCGGAAGCGGGGCATGGACATGCCCACGAAGCCCCACCAAAGGGCATCATGCGCTGGCTGCTGACCACCAATCACAAGGAGATCGGGTCGATGTACCTGATCTTCTCGCTGATCATGTTCTTCATCGGTGGCATCTTCGCTCTGGTGGTTCGTCTAGAGCTTTTCCAGCCCGGATTGCAATTCGTCAATCCGGAATTCTTCAATCAGATGACTACCATGCACGGCCTGATCATGGTCTTCGCGGCAGTCATGCCGGCCTTCACCGGGCTGGCTAACTGGATGATTCCGCTGCAGATCGGCGCACCAGACATGGCCCTGCCGCGGCTCAACAACTTCAGTTTCTGGCTGCTTCCGGTGGCATTCGGGCTGTTGCTCTCGACCTTGTTCATGCCGGGTGGTGGGCCGAATTTCGGCTGGACGTTCTACGCGCCGCTGTCCACGACCTATGCGCCGCCCTCCACCACCTTCTTCATCCTTTCGCTGCACATTGCCGGCATCAGTTCGATTCTGGGGGCGATCAATATCATCGCCACCATCCTCAACATGCGTGCCCCGGGCATGCGCATGATGGACATGCCGCTGTTCGTGTGGACCTGGCTGATCACCTCCTTCCTGCTGATCGCCGTGATGCCGGTACTCGCCGGGGTGATCACGATGATGCTGATGGACATCAACTTCGGTACCAGCTTCTTCGATGCGTCGGGCGGCGGCGATCCGGTCCTGTTCCAGCACCTGTTCTGGTTCTTCGGCCATCCCGAGGTCTACATCATGATCCTGCCGGCCTTCGGTATCGTGTCGGCGATCATTCCGGCCTTTGCCCGCAAGCGCCTGTTCGGCTATGCCTCCATGGTGTATGCCACTGCCGCCATTGCGGTACTGTCGTTCCTGGTCTGGGGGCACCACATGTTCGTGGTGGGGATGCCGCTGGCCGGGCAGCTGTTCTTCATGTACGCCACCATGCTGATCGCCGTGCCCACCGGGGTGAAGGTGTTCAACTGGGTGGCCACGCTGTTCCGCGGCTCCATCAGCTTCGAACCGCCGATGCTGTTTGCCCTGGCCTTCGTGGTGCTGTTCACCATCGGCGGCTTCTCGGGGCTGATGCTGGCCATTGCACCGGCCGACTTCCAGTACCATGACACCTACTTCGTGGTGGCGCACTTCCACTACGTGCTGGTGCCGGGTGCCATCTTCTCCATCATGGCCGCCGTCTATTTCTGGCTGCCCAAGTGGACCGGCCACTATCCCAACGTGCGCCTCTCTCAATGGCACTTCTGGCTCTCGGTGATCAGCGTCAACCTGACCTTCTTCCCGATGCACTTCTCGGGGCTGGCCGGCATGCCGCGGCGGATTCCCGACTATGCGCTGCAGTTCGCCGATTTCAACCTCGTGTCTTCCATCGGTGCCTTCATGTTCGGCTTCTCCCAGCTGCTGTTCGTCGCCGTGATCGTCATGTGCGTGCGTGGCGGCAAGAAGGCGCCGGCGGCGGCCTGGGGCGAATACGCCGACGACCTCGAGTGGAGCGTACCGAGTCCTGCACCGCTGCATACCTTCGAGACGCCGCCGACCTTCCAGCGTCCGGCTCACTGATTCGCATTGCCGGCCACGGCGTGGCCGGCCATCGAAAGGAGGAGTGAAGCATGACTCAGCACGATATGGAGGCCAGGCAGGCGGGGGTGCGGCGGACGATCTGGCGCAGCGTGGCGGCACTGATCGGCATGTTCGCCTTCGCCTTCGCCCTGGTGCCCCTGTACGACGTGTTCTGTCGGGTAACCGGTATCAACGGCAAGGTCGATACCACGGCTCAGGCGCTGGTTCACGACGATGTGGACGAGTCGCGCCTGGTCACGGTGCAGTTCATCACGCGTAACGGTTCCGGCCTGCCCTGGAGACTGGATGTCGAGACCCGGCAGGTGCGGTTGCACCCTGGGCAGACGTCCGAAGTGAATTTCATGTTCAGCAATCAGAGCAGCAGCGAGAACTGGGGGCGCGCCGTGCCCAGCGTTTCGCCCAACACCGCTACCCGCCATGTACGCAAGTCGAGCTGCTTCTGTTTCGAGGAGCAACTGCTGCAGGCAGGCGAGCGGGTAGAAATGCCACTGGTGTTCCAGTTGGATCGCGACCTCCCTCCCGAGGTCAACACCGTCACTCTGGTCTATACCCTCTACCCCGTTGAGGGCAAAACCCAAACGCTGCAGGCCGGGGTCAAGCGCGACGAAGGAGGTGAGGCATGAGTGGTGGCAGTTATTACGTACCCGCAACCAGCAAGTGGCCCATTCTTGGCTCACTCGCTCTCGGGGTGATGATGGTCGGCACCGGCATGGTGCTGGTGCACGGGCGAGGTACCGTTATCACGCTGGTGGGCCTGGTGGCAGTCATCGCCGTGATGGCGCTGTGGTTCCGTGACGTGGTGGTGGAGTCGCGCAGCGGGCTCTACGATGCCCAGATGGATCGCTCGTTTCGCTGGGGCATGGGCTGGTTCATCTTCTCCGAGGTGATGTTTTTCGCCGCCTTCTTCGGCGCGCTGTTCTACGTGCGCACCTTCGCTGTGCCGTGGTTGGCAGGTGAGGGTACCAAGGGGGCAACCGCGCTGTTGTGGCCGGAGTTCGTAGCGCACTGGCCTTTGCTCAGCCCGCCGGACCCCTCCGTGGCGGGCCCCTCACAGGTCTTCAGCCCTTGGCACTTGCCGCTGGTGAACACGCTGATCCTGGTCTCTTCGAGTATCACCCTGACCGTGGCGCACGAGGCGTTGAAGGAAGGCAAGCGCAAGATATGCCGCAACTGGCTGGCGGGCACCATTCTGTTGGGCCTCACCTTCATCGTCATTCAGGGTGTGGAGTACTACGAAGCCTATGCCCATTACGGCATCACGTTGCAGGCAGGCATCTACGGCGCCACCTTCTTCATACTGACGGGCTTCCATGGGGTTCACGTCATCGTCGGAACGCTGATCCTCATCGTGATGCTGTTCAGGGTGATGCGCTACCACTTCTCCCCGGAAGACCACTTCGGCTTTGAGGCCTCATGCTGGTACTGGCACTTCGTCGATGTGGTATGGGTGGGGCTGTTCCTGTTCGTCTATGTGTTCTGACGTGGTGGTGTGATGCATAGCATAGCCCCATGTGTCCTCATGGGGCTGGTGATATCGGCAGTCTGGGGTCAAATTTCTCCCAGGCTGCCAAAATAGAAGCCGTAGAACAGCAGGGCCAGTAGCAGTGCGGCCAGAGAAACGCGAATCTTCAGCGATACGAGCAGGCGCCGCGAGCTGGAATCGTCGCGTAGCAGAAAGCCAACGCCGGCGGCCAGGCTGGTCAGCATGGCCAGGAACACCACGGCTATCAGAGTTTTGAGGAACATGGGGCACTCCATTGAAAGTCAGGGGAGCGGAAAGTGGCGACTGAGGATCTGGTTCTCGTTCTGGTCGGCACTGGTCGCATTGGGCTTGTTCCTTGGACTATGGCAGTGGGAGCGGGCGGACGACAAGCGCGAATACCTGGCACGTCTCGACGCCGCCCCAACGCTGGAAGCGCCAATCGACACTCCCCCCGAAGGCACTCGCCTGACGTTGCGTGGCCGCTATCTCGAGGAGCAGACTCTGTTTCTCGACAACCGCACCCATCAGGGCCAGTTGGGAGTGGCGGTGCTCACCCCCCTTCGAACCGAAGATGGCCGACTGTGGCTGGTTCAGCGAGGCTTCCTGGCCACCGGGCCGACCCGCGAGGCGCCTGAGGTGGAAACCCCCATGGGTGAGGTCGTCGTCGCAGGCCGCTGGCAGGCGGCAGGCAGTGGCACTCCCTTGTTCGGCCCCAACCGTGAAGGTAGCCGCCTGCAGCGCATCGAGCTCGAGGCCTGGGAGGCGGATTTCGCGCACGCCGGATGGATGCATCTCGAGCGTGGGGGCGGCCTGCTCGAGCCGTGGTGGCAGCCCAGCGTGATGCCACCCAGTCGGCATGTTGGCTATGCCGTTCAATGGTGGGGATTGGCGCTGGCCGCTCTGGTCGTGATGCTGCTTGGCGGGCGCCGGCTGGCCAATGACCGTCGTGATGCCACTAACGCCGCAGGTCGCAATGCACATGAGGAGGCAAAGCCTTGCAGGAAGCCATGAGAATTCGTCACCAGCGCTTCAAGTTGTTGGCATTGATAGCAATCTTCGCCTTGCCGGTCGTTACCGCCTGGGTGATGGTGCAGTGGCGTATCGGCATCCCGGAGCAACGCACGGCCCACGGCGAGCTGGCACCGGACGTACCGCAGTTGGCGCAGTGGCCCCTGGTGGAGCTTACTGACAGCCTGGATGAGGGCGACTGGGTGCTGGCCTTCGACTGCAGCGTGGCGTGTGCTGAAAACGCCGACCGCTGGTGGCGTCTGCATCGTGCGCTGGGCCGCGAGGCGCCCAGGGTGACGAGGTTGCGTGTCGGCGGCGAGGGCGAGATTCTGCCGGGAGAACTTTTGCCGGGAGAGATCGGTGCACAGTGGCTGGATGTGCCGGATTGGCAGGCGCCCGGGCAGGTCTGGCTACTCGACCCGAGGGGCCAAGTGGTATTGACCTATGGTCGTGAGGTCGGCGAGCGCGATGTGATGGATGATCTCAGTCATCTGCTGCGCATGAACCCCGACCGGCGCAGTGCGCCGGAGCGTGACGGCGATACACGCTGAGCGCAGCTACCATTATTCGACCAGGGAGGCGGGAGCCACACCATGCAGAGTGCTTCGATGTCGAATGCTTCCATTCAGCGCGATACGGCGCGGCTGCGTCTGTTGCTGCGGCTGAGTCTGGCTGGGGTCGTCTTTACCACCGTGGTGATTCTGATCGGTGTGTGGACGCGCCTGGTGGATGCCGGGCTTGGTTGTCCTGACTGGCCGGGCTGCTATGGGCGCTTGGTGGTGCCGAATGCCGATCGGGCGATGGCCCACTCTCCCGACGCGCCGCTGGAAGTGTTCAAGGCCTGGGTGGAGATGGTTCACCGCTACGTGGCATCGGCGCTCGGGCTGCTGGTCATCTCCTTGCTGGTGCTGGGGGCCGGGCTGCGCCGTCGCCCCGGCTATCCGTGGAAAACGAGCGTGGCTCTGCTGGTCGTGATTCTGCTGCAGGGGGCGTTCGGTGCCTTCACCGTGACGTTGAAGCTGTGGCCACAGGTCGTGACCCTGCATCTGTTGGGCGGCCTGGCGGTACTGCTGCTGTTCCTTTGGCTGCATCTTAGTTTGCGCCGGTTTGCCAGAGGCGCTGCGGCACCTGGCGTAGCGAGGCGGCGTCTCACTCCGCTGTGGGGCATTGCCATGCTCTGCCTGTTGCTGCAACTGGCTCTGGGCGGCTGGGTGTCGAGCAACTACGCGGGCATTGCCTGTCAGGGCTTCCCCACCTGCAACGGTCAGTGGTGGCCGGAGATGGATTGGAGCGAGGGCTTTCATCTGACCCAGACGGTAGGGCCGAACTATCTACACGGGCAGCTGCATGCAGATGCCAGGACTGCCATCCATCAGGGGCACAGGATCGGCGCTCTGGTGCTCGGACTGGCCTTGATAGCGTTGGCACTGCGCTATTGGCGCGAGGCGCGCATGCGCCCCTGGCTCGGTGGGCTCGTCTTCGCCTATGGTATTCAAGTGGGGCTTGGCATCGCCAACGTGCTGATGTGGCTGCCCTTGTGGTTGGCATTGCTGCATACGGCCGGTGCCGTGGCGCTGGTACTGCTGCTGGCGTTGGCGGTGTGGCATTGGCGAGAGTCGGCCGTTGCGGCCGAAGATTCAACACGACGGGACAAGGAGTGGGTGCATGTCTAACGCGCTGATGAGACGTGGCGAATTGAAGCGCGTTCTGCTGTCACAGCTGGAAGGCTCCAACTGGAGCTGGCAGGACCTGCTCACGTTATGCAAGCCGAGAGTGGTATTGGTCATGCTGGCTTGCGCACTGGTGGGGATGGCGTTGGCAACGCCAAGCTTGCCTTCCCTTTCCACGGTAGTATTCGGCCTGGCCGGGATCGGTATGGCGGCCGGTGGCGCGGCGGCGTTCAACCATGTGGTGGATCGGCGCCTCGATGCGATGATGCTGAGGACTTCCCAGCGGCCGCTTGCGGCCCAGCGCATGCCGACGGTGCTGGCGCTGGGCTGGGCATCGCTGCTCTCCATGGCGGGTATCGCGCTGTTGCTATGGCAGGTCAATGCCTTGACGGCGTGGCTGACGCTGGCATCGCTGATCGGCTATGCGTTGATCTATACGGCCTTCCTGAAGCGGGCTACGCCGCAGAACATCGTCATCGGTGGCGTGGCCGGGGCGGCGCCGCCGATGCTGGGTTGGACGGCGGTGACGGGGCAACTGGGGCCGGAGCCGCTGCTGCTGGTGCTGATCGTATTCGCCTGGACGCCGCCACATTTCTGGGCCTTGGCGATCCACAAGCGCGATGAGTATGCGCGTGCCGGTGTGCCGATGCTGCCGGTAACCCATGGCGAAGCGTTCACACGGCTGCAGATATGGCTTTATGCCTGGTTGACCGTGGCCGTCACGCTGCTGCCCTTCGTCATCGGCATGAGCGGGGCCGTCTACCTGGTAGGTGTCATGGCGTTGAACCTGCGCTTCATGTACTGGAACTGGAAGGTCTGGCGGGGGGCCGACCCCAACGCTCCGCTGGCGGCATTCTGGTTCTCGATTCGCTACATTCTCGGTGTGTTCGGCGTGCTGTTGTTGGATCACTATGCCGGCCTCTGGGCTCTCTAGTTAGCGTAGGCAAGTCAGGTGGTTTTACTTCGAGCGCCCGGCATGTGCCGGGCACTCGCGTTTCGGTCTGCTGAATCATTGCGACAGGGAGAAGAGGCGTGATCGAGAACGAAGGCGCGACGTCTCTGCTGCCCGATGGGCGAGCGCTGCGCGAACTTTGCGAGGCGGCGGGCCGGGAGATCCTGCGCATACGCGAAAGACGCTACGAGGTGGCCGGCAAGGCCGACGGCAGTCCGGTCACGGAGGCCGACATGGTGGCGCACCGTCGCCTGATGCGGGGCTTGCCGAGGCTGCTGGAGATACCGGTGCTGTCCGAAGAGCAGGCCGATATCGCCTGGGCGGAACGCTCTACCTGGCACCGCTACTGGCTGGTCGACCCGCTCGACGGTACTCGTGAGTTCGTCGATGGCTTCGATGACTTCACAGTGAACGTAGCGCTGATCGAGAAGGGTGAGGTACGGCTGGGGGTGGTGCATGCGCCGGCACTAGGCACGACTTGGATGGGCGGAAAGGGGATCGGTGCCTGGCGCTGGCATGAGAACCGGTGTCGGGAGCTGGTCGTGCGTGTCGAGAGGCCGCCACGGATCCTCGCCAGCCGGGCCCATCTCGATGCGCAGACCCAGACCTGGCTGGCGCGCTTTCCCGAGGCCACGCTCGAGCGCTGCGGCAGCTCGGTGAAGTTCTGCCGCATTGCCGAAGGCCGCGCCGATCTCTATCCGCGCTTCGGGCCGACCTGTGAATGGGATACCGCCGCCGGCCAGGCGGTGCTGGAGGGTGCCGGTGGGGCGGTGATCGAGCCGCGCGATGGTCATGCGCTGCGCTACAACCGGGGGGAGAGTTTGATTAATGGCCCCTTTATCGCCTGTAGCGACCTAGGCTATCTCTGAAAACTGTCTGCGCTTGGCCATACGGCGTTAAAAATTAGCTCAAAATACTCATTTACACCACGTAAACTCCGTCTTTTCGCTAATTTTTGCCTTGTCTGGCCATCGCTCGCCGATTTCTCAGATACAGCCTAACCCTGATCGATAACACGCTGAATTGAGTGAGCGCGTCGGGCGCTGTCTCGGAAGCGGGCTTGCGTTACAATGCGCCCCTCAATCCACCTTCTGGAGTTTGGATGACGACGACGACGGCATTGATTCTGCTCGCCGTGGGCTTGGCCATCATTGCCGGCCTGGCAGCTTACGCTTACACCTTGTGGAAGGAGGTGCAGCGGCGCGAGGCGTTTCGTGAGGATGAGCTGCGCCGTGCCCATGAGAACTGCCTTGCCAATCTCGAGATCGTTGCCTCTTCGTTGCTGCAGGAGCAGGTCGACATCACCGAAGGCGCGTGGCGCTGCAAGCTGCTGCTCGATATTCTCGACCCGCGCCTGCTCGAGCGGCCCGACTTCCAGGCCTTCAGCGAGGTATATGAGCGCACCCAGCACCTGCATACGCACTCTGCTCGCAAGCAGCTGGCTCCTCGCGATCACATGCGCGAGGACCGCGAGCGTCTCGAGGTGGAGGCGGAGTGGCGCCAGCCGGTGCTTAAGGCGGCTGAAGAAGTGCTCAAATTTCGTCGAAACTGGCCCGAAAGCCTGCATTGAGATCTATACAAAAGCTTTACAGCACGGTATGTTGGCAGCGCCTTGGGCGCTCCGCCATGCTAAACATGGCCATTCCCTGGGTATTTGCTGGCAGAAAATGGCAGAATGGCCGGGGAAAGGAGTGAGACGGCGCTTTGAGCAAGGCCGATAACGGCCTACACTTTAAGCCGTTGGGTCAATGAGTGTCCTGACCATCGGGAAATTCGCGTTTCGTGCAGCCCGAGATGAAAATCAAGAAGGAGTCTTGCAATGAAAAAATCAACGACTGGCTTGCTGTTGGGTTCAGCTCTGGTGCTCGGCCTTTCTGGCTGTGCTACGGATTTTCAGCGCGGCGGTGAGCGCGCGGGCGGTACCGCGACGGCCGGCACTGGCGGTGGCACCGCTTGGTATCAGCAGCCCGTGGTGTGCGGTATCGCCGGTGGCCTGATCGGCGGCAGCATCGGCTATGCAACCAGCAGCAGCTCGGATGAGGAGACTGGTGCTGCAACTGGTGCCGTGGCTGGCTCGGCTATCGGCGCTCTGCTGTGTGCCGATCGCACCCCCCCGCCGCAGCCGGTTGCCGAGCCGGAGCCCGAGCCGATGCCCGAGCCTGAGCCGGCTCCGGTCACCGAGTTCGAGCCGGTTACGCTCGATAGCGGAGTCACCTTCGCCTTCGATTCCGACGAGATCCGTCCGGGTGCCTATCAGACTCTGGACCAAGTGGCGACCACGCTGCGCGAGAATCCCAACCTGCGCGTGCGCATTGAGGGTCACACCGACTCCGTGGGCTCCCCGCAGTACAACGTGGGCCTCTCCGAGCGTCGTGCGAACTCCGTGCGTAACTTCCTCGTATCACGCGGCATTGCCGAGAATCGCATGACCACCCGCGGTTTCGGTGAAGAGCGTCCGGTTGCCACCAACGACACCGACGAAGGACGGGCGCAGAACCGTCGCGTCGAGATCATCAACTGGGATTGATGCCCGGCGCTGGATGAGTTTCCAGCACCGTCATCTGCAGGGGCACCTTCGGGTGCCCCTGTCGCGTCTGTGTCCCTTTCATTCTGCCCAGGCGATGCTCGCCATGGCGCAAGCGGGGGCTGTTCTGGTAGTCTTGTCGGTCGCCGTGACGTGCAGCGGGGCCGCTATGAATACGGCACCCGTATCGCCCAAGGTAGTGGGTGGGCTGCATGTCGCTGACGACCCGTTTTTCGTATCTGCTATCAACCGCGACACGTGATCCCTGGTATGGATCACCACTGCGCAAAGGACCCTTCGATGCCCATCGTGACCCTGCCGGACGGCAGTCAGAGAACTTTCGACGAACCCATTAGCGTGATGCAGCTGGCCGAGTCCATTGGCCCCGGGCTGGCCAAGGCCTGCGTGGCCGGCAAGATCGACGGCGAGCTGGTGGATGCCGCCGACCTCATCGAGCATGACGCCGAGGTGGCCATCATCACTGCTCGTGACCCGGAAGGGCTCGAGATCATCCGCCACTCCTGCGCGCACCTGATCGGGCATGCGGTCAAGCAGCTCTACCCCGATGCCAAGATGGCCATCGGCCCGGTGATCGATGACGGTTTCTACTACGACATCGACTTCGGCCGCTCGGTGACGCCGGATGATCTGGCCGCCATCGAGACGCGCATGAAGCAGCTGATCGACACCGACTATGAGGTGGTGCGCGAGTACGTGGATCGCGACAAGGCGATGCTGACCTTCCTGCATCGGGAGGAGCCCTACAAGCAGGAGATCGTGCGCGAGATCCCCGAGGGCGAGACCATTCGTCTCTACCATCACGAGGAATACACCGACATGTGCCGTGGGCCTCACGTGCCCAATACCCGGCACCTGAAGGCGTTCAAACTGACCAAGCTGGCCGGCGCCTATTGGCGCGGCGATGCCACCAAGCCGATGCTGACGCGTATCTACGGCACCGCCTGGGGCGACAAGAAGGATCTAAAGGCCCACCTGCAGCGTCTCGAGGAAGCCGAGAAGCGCGATCACCGCAAGCTGGCCAAGCGCATGGACCTCTTCCATCTGCAGGAGGAGGCCCCGGGCATGGTGTTCTGGCACCCCAACGGTTGGACTCTGTACCAGGCGCTGGAGCAGTACATGCGCCGGATTCAGATCGAGCATGGCTATCAGGAAATCCGCACGCCTCAAGTGGTGGATCTCTCACTGTGGAAGAAATCCGGCCACTGGGGGCACTACAGCGACCTGATGTTCACCACCGAGTCGGAGAAGCGCGAGTACGCGGTCAAGCCGATGAACTGCCCCTGCCACGTGCAGGTGTTCAACCAGGGGCTGAAGAGCTATCGTGACCTGCCGCTGCGCCTGGCCGAGTTCGGCAGCTGCCACCGCAACGAGCCTTCCGGTTCGCTGCACGGCCTGATGCGGGTGCGGGGCTTCACTCAGGACGATGCTCACATCTTCTGTACCGAGAAGCAGATCCAGAGCGAGGCCGAGGCCTTCATTGCTCTGACGCTCAAGGTCTACAAGGAGCTGGGCTTCGACGACGTCGAGCTCAAGCTGTCGACCCGTCCCGACGACTTCATGGGCGAGGCGGCGCTGTGGGATCGCGCCGAGGCCGGCCTCGAGGCGGCGCTGAACGCCACCGGTCTGAAGTGGGAGCTGCAGCCGGGCGAGGGCGCCTTCTACGGGCCCAAGATCGAGTTCGCCCTGCGCGACTGTCTCAATCGCGTGTGGCAGTGTGGTACCCTACAGCTCGACTTCAACCTGCCGGGCCGCCTGGGCGCCCAGTACGTCGACGAGGATGGCGAGCGCAAGACCCCGGTGATGCTGCATCGGGCCATCCTGGGCTCTTTCGAGCGCTTCATCGGTATTCTGATCGAACACTACGCCGGGGCCATGCCGCTGTGGCTGGCGCCGGAGCAGGCGGTGGTCATGACCATCACCGATGCCCAGCGTGACTATGCGCTGGAACTCGAGCGGCGCCTGCAAAAAATTGGCCTTCGCGTCAAGGCGGACTTGAGGAACGAGAAGATCGGCTTTAAAATCCGCGAACATACGTTGCAGAAGGTTCCCTATCTCCTGGTAGTAGGGGATAAGGAAGTCGAAGCCGACTCGGTTGCCTTGCGTACGCGCACTGGCGAAAACCTGGGCACCATGACCGTCGATGCTTTCATCGAGCGGGTACGGGCAGAAGGTCTGTAAGAGACTTGTAAGGCCTGGGCTGGGTCTGTAGACCTGGATTAGACCTGTAGGGCCTGGAATAGACCTGTAAGCCCAGGTGGGGAAAGACAGGTCGGCATCGACATCGTCAATTACCGGAACGGAGACGGAACGATCAAGCGAAGCAGCCAGCGCGGACGTCCTCAGGACAAGCGCCCCCCAATGAACGAGCGGATAACCGAGGATCAGGTGCGCCTGATCGACAGCGACGGCGAGCAGCTGGGCGTTGTGCCCACGAGCGAAGCGCTCGAGCGTGCCGAAGCGGCCGGTCTTGACCTCGTCCAGATTTCCAATGCCGATCCGATCGTCTGCAAGATCATGGATTACGGCAAGTTCGTCTTCGAGCAGAAGAAGCAGAAGGCAGCTCAGAAGAAGAAGACGAAGCAGATTCAGGTCAAGGAAGTCAAATTCCGGCCTGGCACCGACGAGGGGGATTACCAGATCAAGTTGCGTAACTTGATCCGCTTCCTCGAAGGTGGCGACAAGGGCAAGGTCACGCTGCGGTTTCGCGGCCGTGAAATGGCGCACCAGGACATCGGCCGCAAGCTGATGGAGCGGATCGCCGCGGATCTCGAGGAGATCGGGACCGTGGAGTCCTTCCCCAAGATGGAAGGGCGCCAGATGATCATGATCATTGCCCCCAAGAAGAAGTGATCCGAAGGCCAGTCAGACGGGCGGTCGGCAATAGCCGGCCGCCGGCCCCGGGTTTTCTGAAAAATCTCGAGCGGAGTTAGTCTCATGCCGAAAATCAAGAGCAACAGCGGCGCTGCCAAGCGCTTCAAGAAGACGGCCAACGGCTTCAAGCACAAGCAGTCGTTCCGGAGCCACATCCTGACCAAGAAGTCGACCAAGCGTAAGCGTCATCTGCGTGGTACGAAGCTTATCCACGACGCCGACAAGGCCCTGATTCAGCGCATGCTGCCGAATCTGTAAGCCTCAGGTCACATACTTTAACGTCAGGAGAAAGCCATGACTCGTGTCAAGCGTGGTGTCGTCGCTCGTCGTCGTCACAAGAAGGTTCTCAAGCTGGCCAAGGGTTACTACGGTGCCCGTTCGCGCGTTTTCCGCGTGGCCAAGCAGGCTGTCATCAAGGCTGGTCAGTATGCCTACCGTGACCGTCGTCAGCGCAAGCGTCAGTTCCGCGCCCTGTGGATCCAGCGTATCAACGCCGGTGCCCGTCAGCACGGCCTGTCCTACAGCCGCTTCATCGGCGGCCTGAAGAAGGCCGGTATCGAGATCGACCGCAAGGTGCTGGCCGATCTGGCCGTTCACGAGAAGGCTGCCTTTGCTGCCATCGTCGAGAAGGCCAAGGCTGCCCAGTAAGTGACATTGTCTCGGGTGTCGGGCCGGTTGCGGCCGGCCCGGTCGATGCCAGACCGTCGCAGGGGAAGAGCAGCCGCTCTTCCCCTGTTTTTTTACGACGCGCACTGACGCGTCAACAGCACGATAACGACTTCGGAGCTCAACGGATGGACCATCTACCAACACTGGTCACCGAAGCCCGTCAGGCCATTCAGGCTGCCGACAGCATCGCGGCGCTCGAGGAGCTGCGGGTACGCTACCTTGGCAAGAAGGGTGAGATCACCGCTCAGCTCAAGGGACTCGGCAAGCTGCCGGCGGATGAGCGTCCGGCGGCGGGGGAGCGCATCAACCAGGCCAAGCTGGCCCTGACCGAGGAGCTTGATGCCCGTCGCGAGGCACTGGCCAAGGCGGCGCTGGAAACACAGCTGGCCGCAGAGCGCATCGACGTGACCTTGCCGGGGCGTGGCCAGACCAATGGCGGCCTGCACCCGGTCACCCTGACCCTGGAGCGCATCGAGGGGCTGTTCAGCCGTATCGGCTACGATGTCGCCGTGGGGCCTGAGGTCGAGGACGACTATCACAACTTCGAGGCGCTCAACATTCCGGCCCATCACCCGGCCCGGGGCATGGCGGACACCTTCTACTTCGACGCCACGCGCCTGCTGCGCACGCACACCTCGCCGGTGCAGGTGCGCACGATGAAGAGCCAGACGCCGCCGATCCGTATCGTCTGTCCGGGGCGGGTCTATCGCAGCGACTCCGACCTGACCCATACGCCGATGTTCCATCAGGTCGAGGGGCTGCTGGTCGACGAGGACGTGAGCTTCGCCGATCTGAAGGGCACCATCGAAGACTTCCTGCATGCCTTCTTCGAGCGTGACGACCTGTCGGTGCGCTTTCGTCCCTCCTATTTTCCCTTCACCGAGCCCTCCGCCGAGGTCGATATCCAGTGCGTGATGTGCTCCGGCGAGGGTTGCCGGGTCTGCTCCCACAGCGGCTGGCTCGAAGTGATGGGCTGCGGCATGGTGCATCCGGAAGTGTTCCGCCATTCGGGCATCGACTCGGAACGCTACAAGGGCTTCGCCTTCGGCATGGGCGCCGAGCGACTCGCGATGCTGCGTTACGGCGTCAACGATCTGCGCATGTTCTTCGACAACGACCTGCGCTTCCTGCGCCAATTCGCCTGATCGGGCGTCGAGCCCAGGCGGACATGAACTTCGGCCGAATACAGGATTGACCATGAAATTTTCCGAACAGTGGCTGCGCGAGTGGGTGTCACCGCAGCTGGGCGTACAAGGGCTGGCCGACCAGATCACCATGGCCGGCCTGGAAGTGGATGCCGTCGAGCCCGTTGCCGCCGCCTTCAGTGGTGTGGTGGTAGCCGAGGTCGTGGACAAGCAGCAGCATCCGGATGCCGACAAGCTCAACGTGTGCCAGGTGCTCGACGGCAGCGGCGAGCCGGTGCAGGTGGTATGCGGTGCCGCCAACGTGGCGGTCGGCCAGAAGGTAGCGTTTGCCCGTGTCGGGGCAGTGTTGCCGGGCGACTCCAAGTCTGACGGTTTCAAGATCAAGCAGGCCAAGCTGCGCGGCGTGGAATCCCGCGGCATGATCTGTTCCGCCTCGGAGCTGGGGTTGGCCGAGGAGACCTCGGCGGGCATTATGGAGCTGCCTGCCGATGCGCCCGCCGGCGAGGATTTTCGCACCTGGATGGGGCTCGACGATCACACCGTCGAGGTGGATCTGACGCCGAACCGCGGCGACTGCCTGAGCTTGAAAGGCCTGGCGCGCGAAGTCGGCGTGCTCAACCGACTGGCGGTGACCGAGCCTGCCGTCGAGCCGGTCGCCGCCAGCCACGACGAGACCTTTTCGGTGCGGGTTGAGGATGCCGAGCGCTGCCCGCGTTACATCGGTCGCTTGATCAAGGGCGTGGACGTCACCGCGGCGACCCCGCTGTGGATGGTCGAGCGCCTGCGGCGCAGCGGCGTGCGCTCCATCGATCCGGTAGTCGACGTGACCAACTACGTCATGCTCGAACTGGGCCAGCCGCTGCACGCCTTCGACCGGGAGAATCTGCACGGTGCGGTGATAGTGCGCCTGGCGCGGGAAGGGGAGCAACTGATACTGCTCGACGGTCAGGAGATCACGCTCAACGCCTCGACGCTGGTCATCGCCGACGAGCGCGGGCCGCTGGCCATTGCTGGCGTGATGGGCGGCGAGGGTACCGGCGTCGGCCCGGCAACCCGCGATATCTTCCTCGAGTCCGCCTTCTTCTCGCCCCTGGCGATTGCCGGGCAGGCGCGTTCCTATGGGCTGCATACCGATGCCTCGCATCGCTTCGAACGAGGGGTCGATCCGTGCCTTACCCGTGACGCGGTGGAGCGTGCCACGGCGCTACTGCTCGCGATCACCGGCGGTGAGCCGGGGCCGCTGGTGGAAGTCATCAGCGATGCCCATATGCCGGCCGCGCGTGAGGTCACGCTGCGTGCCGCGCGGCTCGAGCAGGCCCTGTGCAAGGCACTACCCTCGGCCGAGGTGCAGGAAATCCTCGAGCGGCTGGGTATGTCAGTCAGAGTGACGGAGGCGGGATGGCAGGCGCAGGTGCCGAGCTGGCGCTTCGATATCTCCATCGAGGAAGATCTGATCGAGGAAGTGGCGCGGATTCACGGCTACAACCTGCTGCCGGTGCGCCGTCCCGCGGCCCGCCTGGCGCTGCGTCCCGACAACGAGGCGCGCACGCCTCTGGCCAGGCTGCGGCGTCAACTGGTGGCACGGGGCTATCAGGAGGCCGTCACCTACAGCTTCGTTGCCCCCGAACTGCAGCAGGCGCTGCTGCCGGATGCGGTCTCTCCGCGACTGGCCAACCCTATTTCCAGCGATCTGGCCGTGATGCGGGCAAGCCTGTTCCCGGGGCTGATCCGTGCGCTGGAGTACAACCTCAACCGGCAGCAGACCCGGGTGCGCCTGTTCGAAACGGGGCTCGTTTTCCGCGGCGATCTGGATGAGCTGGACCAGACCCCCATGGTCGGTGCGTTGGTCTGCGGTGAGCGCCTTCCCGAGGGGTGGGCCGGCAGCCGGGACAAGGTCGATTTCTTCGACCTGAAAGGCGATCTGGAAAGCCTCATCGCCCTGGGCGGAGAAGAGCATGCCTGGCGCTTCGAGCCGGGTGAGCACTCGGCGCTGCACCCCGGCCAGTGTGCGCGGGTGGTGTTCCGTGGCGAACAGGTGGGCTGGATCGGTGCGCTGCATCCCGCCGTCAAGGCCGAGCTTGGCCTGAAGGCCGAGGTGTATCTGTTCGAAGTGCGTCAGGATGCGCTCACCCATGGCAGCCTGCCCGCCTTCGAGCCGCTGTCGCGCTATCCGGAAGTGCGTCGGGACCTGGCCTTCCTGCTCGATGAGAGCCGACCCGTGCAGGCGCTGCTGGATTGCGTACGCCAGCGCGCAGGACAATGGCTGCAGGAATTGCGCCTGTTCGACGTCTATCAGGGCAAAGGGGTGCCCGAAGGGAGCAAGAGTGTTGCCTTGGGCTTGACCTGGCAGCATCCTTCGCGCACGCTGAATGACGAAGAAATCAATCAGTTGGTCGATGCCATCGTCGCCGAGTCGCATCAGCATCTGGGGGCCGAGCTGCGCGGGTAAGTGCTCGAACGAACCGGGAGCCATGACGGCGGCGGGCTGGACCGCCACTCTGAGGAGATGACATGGGAGCGTTGACCAAGGCGGAACTGGCCGAACATCTCAATGCTGAGTTGGGGCTGACCAAGCGTGAAGCCAAGGCCATGGTAGAGGCTTTCTTCGAAGAGATCCGGGCCTGTCTGCGCGAGAACGAGCAGGTCAAGCTGTCGGGGTTCGGTAACTTCGATCTGCGCGACAAGCGTGAGCGCCCGGGGCGCAATCCGAAAACGGGGGAGGAAATTCCCATTTCGGCGCGACGTGTCGTGACCTTCCGACCCGGCCAGAAGCTCAAGAGCCAGGTCGAGCGTTACGAAGGCCCGGCGCCCAGCTGATGAAACGCCATAGCAAGATGCCACCCCACGGGTGGCATCTTGCTATTGGATACTGCGGCTATTGGGTACATGCCCAGTCAGTCTCAAACCCCGCCGCCACTCTCCATCAGCCAGGTGATCACCACCTTGAAGATGTAACCCATCATGCCCGCGCCGAGCACCACGAACAGCATGAGGGTGCCGAAGCGACCGGCCTGGGATTGCTTGGCCAGGTCCCAGATGATGAAGCCCATGAACAGGATCAGGCCGCCGATCAGCAGCGGGGTGACCCAGGCTTCGAACGTATGCGCCTCCAGCATGTCGCCTCCTCGAAACAGAGACCGAACATTATACTTGGCCAGCTTTCGAGCCGCCTGCGACAACCTGTCGCTTGGCGATGGCGGGTGGTGGCGTTCGGCGCCAACTCGCCGACACGTGGTAAACTCGTGTCGAACGTATCGGTTGAACGAATCAGGTCTATTTCCGACATGCCAATGCTGAAGATTTTCGTAGGAACCATGTATGGCGGCGCCCTTGATGTCGCCGAACAGGTCGCTCCGCTGTTCAAGGATGCCGGCTACGAGACCACGGTTCTCGAGCAGCCCACGCTCGAGGACTTGACCGAAGAGCGGCCCGATCTGGTGCTGTTCTGCGTCTCCACCACCGGCAGCGGCGATTTCCCGGGCAATTTCGTACCCTTTGCCCGCGCCCTCGATGAGCGAAGCCCGTCGCTGGTGGGCGTGCGCTACGGCTTGATCGCCATGGGCGACAGCTCCTACGGTGATACTTTCTGCGGAGCAGGGCGCCGTCTTGATGAGATGCTCGAAGGGCTTGGGGCCACCCGGCTGGGGGAGCGGCTGGAGATCGATGCCATGGAGACCTTCATGGCCGACGATGCTGCGCTGCCCTGGGTCGAGGAGTGGATCGAAGACCAACAGCTGCAGGTGGCTTGAGATGCATGCCGAGCCGACTGCGGAACGACTGAGCCTGCTGGCGGGCTTGCTGATACTGATGCTCGCTACCGTGCCGCGATTCATCGCCGGCGATTATGGCAATCGCCTGTCGCTGATCTCGATAGCGCTGGCGGTGGTGGCGGTGGTGGCTTTCCTCAACTGGCGCATGCTGGATGCGGACCAACGCCGCCGGCTGCCGCAGCTGGGCAAGCGGCTGCTACTGGCGCTGCTGGCAGGGTTGGTAGTGATGGGCCTGTGGCATGCGCTGTTCACGGCCTGGATCAGCTGGCAGCTGTTGCTCGCGCATGGCGCCACGCTTGGGCTGCTGCTGCATGCGGTATTGCTGTGGTGGCGTCCAGCCGTTCCTCGAGACTGAGCCGCGAGACTGAACTGCAGGCGGCGCCTTTCAGGCGCCGCCGTTCTTTCTCTACTCGATCACTTCCATTCATGCCGGCCCGCTGTCATACCAGCCGATAGCAGGGCACGTACTCCTGGCCTGGCAGCTTCATGCGGCCCTGGGCGACGAATGAGCCCAGCAACTCGTCCAGGCGGCGCATCAGCTCCGGTTCGGCATGCAACTTGAAGGGACCGTGCGCCTCGATGGCGCGCAGGCCGTGCTCCTTGACGTTACCCGCCACGATACCCGAGAAGGCCCGGCGCAGATTGGCGGCCAGGTCGTGCACAGGCTGACTGCGGTGCAGCGCCAGGCCGGCCATCGCCGCGTGAGTGGGCTCGAAGGTCTCCTGGAAGTCCCGGGCGATGGTGAGGCGCCAGTTGTAGTGGAAGGCGTCCTGATGGGCGCGGCGGAACTCGGTGACGCTATCGATGCCCTTGCGCATGGTGCGGGCGACCTCGACGGGGTCATCGACGATGATGCGGTATTTGCTGCGCGCCGCCTCACCCAGGGTATAGACGAGAAACTCGTCGATACGCTGGAAATAGTCGGCGGAGTTGGCCGGGCCGGTGAAGATGACCGGCAGGGCCATGTCGGCATTGTCGGGATGGAGCAGGATGCCCAGCAGGTAGAGGATCTCTTCCGCCGTGCCCACGCCGCCGGGAAAGACCACGATGCCGTGGCCCAGGCGTACGAAGGCCTCCAGACGCTTCTCGATGTCGGGCATCACCACCAGCTCGTTGACCAGCGGGTTGGGTGCCTCCGCGGCGATGATGCCGGGTTCGGAGATACCCAGATAGCGGCCGTCGAGTATGCGCTGCTTGGCGTGGGCCAGGTTGGCGCCCTTCATCGGACCCTTCATGGCGCCGGGGCCGCAGCCGGTACAGATGTCTAGTTCGCGCAGGCCAAGGTGGTAGCCCACGTCCTTGGTGTACTCGTACTCCTCGCGGGTGATGGAGTGGCCGCCCCAGCACACGACGATACCGGGGTCACGCCCCGGTTTCAGCGTGCCGGCCTTGCGCAGGATATGGAACACCGCGTTGGTGGTTCCTTCGCCGGTGGTGAGGTCGAAACGGCGATGCTGTTGGATCTCGTTGTAGACGTAGACGATGTCGCGCAGCACCGAGGAGAGGTGCTCGCGTATGCCGCGAATCATCTTGCCGTCGACGAATGCCTGGGCGGGGGCATTGGTCAGCTTCAGGCGTATGCCGCGGTCCTGCTGGATCACTTCGATGTCGAAGTCGTGATAGGTCTCCATCAGCACCAGGCTGTCGTCGGTCATGCTGCCGGAGCTGAGTACGGCAAGCGAGCAGCGCCGCAGCAGATCGTGCAAACCGGCCTTGGAGGTGTCGCGCAGGCGGTTGACCTCATGCTGTGAGAGCACTTCCAGGCTGCGCAGCGGTGAAACGATGGTGGAGATGGTGTCTGGCATGAAACGATCCTTGTGGTGTCGGCTTACGTGCCTGTCATCGAGTCGTCATTCGATGCTATCACGCTGCCCTCAGCGGCGCAGCGCTGCGTGGTTGGGCCAGGGGTGGTAGGATGAGAGTTTCCGGCCTTGGTCCCTGCAAGCGATCGCCATGTTCAACGCACAGTACTTTCGCACCTTCATCACCCTGGTCGAGACAGGCAGCTTCACGCGTACTGCGCGGCATCTCGAGATGACCCAGCCCGGGGTCAGCCAGCATGTGCGCAAGCTGGAGCAGTACCTCGACAAGCCCTTGCTGGAGCGGCAGGGCCGGCGCTTCACTCTCACCGAGGCCGGGCGCAGGGCCTACGACTACGGGCTGCGGCTGTTTGCCGAACACGAGCAGTTTCGTCATTCACTGGACGACGACGCGCTGGATACCGGTGAGTGCCGTATCGCCTCGCCGGGCAGCGTGGGGCTGATGTTCTATCCCTTCATTCTCGGTCAGCAGCAGATGTCGCCGGGGCTGACGGTCAGCTACAGCTTCGCCTTCAGCCACGAGATCGTTTCCGACGTGTTGGCCGGGCGTCACGATCTGGGCATTGTCACCGAGCCGATCCGCCATCCGGAGCTGAACTGCAGTCTGTGGCATCAGGAGCCGCTGTGCCTGGTCGTGCCGGCGGACTTCGCCGGCACCTCGCTCACCGAGCTGATCGGCATCGGCTTCATCAACTACTCCGACGGGGTCAATCACGCCGGCGCGCTGCTGCGCAGCAATTTCCCCGACGAATTTCGCTCCATGAGCCAGTTTCGCCGCCAGGGCTTCACCAACGAGGTGGGCATGGTGCTCGACGCCGTGGCGCGCGGCCTCGGCTTCACCGTGGTCTCGCGGCTGGTGCTGGAAACCTCGCCCTGGCAGCGCCAGGTCAAGGAGCTCGATCTACCGGTCATCGAGCACGAGACCCTGCATCTGGTCAGCCGCAGCGGAACCAAGATTCCCCGTCGCTATGCGCGTCTGCTCGAAGGGTTCCGCGAGCAGCGCATGCGCGAGCGCTTCGGTCACGGGGATATCGCCTCGCTGCCGTAGCCGCGTTCTGTGAGCGGCTTTCGCTAAGCGCAACGCAAACGGCCCGCCGATCGTTCGGCGGGCCGTTTGCGTTGCTGGTCGCAGTCTCGCGAATCAGTCGCGGTACTCGTCGATGCTGGGGCAGGAGCAGATCAGCTGACGGTCGCCGAAGACGTTGTCGACGCGGTTGACCGCCGGCCAGTACTTGGCCGCCTTGACCGCTTCCGAGGGGAAGGCGGCGACTTCGCGGGAGTAGGCGCGCTCCCAGGCCGGGTCCATGAGGTCGGCCATGGTGTGCGGTGCATTCACCAGCGGGTTGTCGTCGGCCGGCCACTCGCCGCGCTCGACCCGGGATATCTCCTCGCGAATGGCGATCATGGCATCGCAGAAGCGGTCGATCTCGTAGCGCGACTCCGACTCGGTGGGCTCCACCATCAGCGTGCCGGGCACCGGGAAGGACATGGTCGGCGCATGGAAGCCGTAGTCCATCAGGCGCTTGGCGATGTCTTCCTCGCTGATGCCCGAGGCGCTCTTGAGCGGGCGGATGTCGATGATGCACTCGTGGGCCACGGTGCCGTTGACGCCGCGATAGAGCACCGGATAGTGCGCCTCGAGGCGCCGGGCGATGTAGTTGGCGTTGAGGATGGCCAGCTCGGTCGCCTGGCGCAGGCCGCGTGCGCCCATCATCTTGATGTAGGCCCAGGAGATCGGCAGGATCGAGGCGCTGCCGAAGGCCGCGGCGGAAACGGCGCCGCAGTTCTCGTTCACGCCGGCAATGGGCGTGACCACATGGTTGGAGACGTAGGGCGCCAGATGCGCCTTGACGCCGATCGGGCCCATGCCGGGGCCGCCGCCCCCGTGGGGAATGCAGAAGGTCTTGTGCAGGTTGAGGTGGCTGACGTCGCCGCCGAAGTCGCCGGGGCGGGAGAGACCGACCTGAGCGTTCATGTTGGCGCCGTCGATGTAGACCTGGCCGCCATGGCGGTGAACGATGGCGCACGCTTCGCGAATGCCCTCCTCGAACACGCCGTGAGTCGAGGGGTAGGTGAGCATGATCGCCGACAGTGCTTCGCTATGCTTCTCGGCCTTGGCGCGCAGGTCGTCGAGGTCGATGTTGCCGTTGCTGTCGCACTCCACCACCACCACCTTCATCTGCGCCATGGCGGCGGAGGCGGGGTTGGTGCCGTGGGCGGAGCTGGGGATCAGGCAGACGTCGCGGTGCCCTTCGCCCTGGGCCGCCTGATAGCGACGAATGGCCACCAGGCCGGCGTATTCGCCCTGGGCGCCGGAGTTGGGCTGCATCGAGATGTGGTCGTAGCCGGTGATCTCGACCAGGAAGGCCGCCAGTTCGCCGATCATCTGCTTGTAGCCGACGGCCTGCTCCTGGGGCACGAAGGGGTGCAGCTGGCCGAACTCGGGCCAGGTGATCGGGATCATCTCGCTGGTGGCGTTGAGCTTCATGGTGCATGAGCCCAGCGGGATCATCGCATGAGTGAGCGAAAGGTCCTTGTTCTCCAGGCGCTTGAGGTAGCGCAGCATCTCGGTCTCGCTGCGGAAGCGCTTGAAGTTGGGGTGCGTCAGGAAGTCGGATTCGCGGCGGCTGGCGGCGGGAATCCCGCTGATGCCCTCGGCGGCGATGCGCTCGTCCAGTGCGGTGATCGACAGGCCGTGCTCCTCGTCCAGCAGCACGTCGAACAGCGCGTCGAGATCGTGAGCGGTGGTGGTCTCGTCGAGGCTGACGCCGATGTCGCCGTTATCGAAATAGCGCAGGTTGATCTCATGGGTCATGGCGCGACCGTGGATCTTGCCTGCATCGACCCCGGTCAGGCGCAGGGTGTCGAACCAGCTGTCATGCGCCAGACGCACGCCTTTCTCCTTCAGCCCGACTGCCAGGATGGTGGTCAGGCGATGGATGCGGGTGGCGATGGTGGTGAGACCCTCGGCGCCATGATAGACGGCGTAGAACCCGGCGATGTTGGCCAGCAGGGCCTGGGCGGTACAGATGTTGGAAGTGGCCTTCTCGCGGCGAATGTGCTGCTCGCGGGTCTGCATCGCCATGCGCAGGGCGGTGTTGCCGCGAGCATCGCGGGACACGCCGATGATGCGCCCGGGAATGGAGCGTTTGAGCGAATCGGTGGTGGCGAAGTAGGCGGCATGCGGGCCGCCGTAGCCCATCGGAACGCCGAAGCGCTGGGTGTTGCCCACCACGATGTCGGCGCCGAGCGCCCCTGGCTCCTTGAGCATCACCAGACTCATGATGTCGGCCGCCACGCAGGTCATCACGTTCCGCTCGCGGGCGGTGGCCAGCAGCGGGGCGAGATCGTGAACGCGTCCGCTTTCGCCCGGGTACTGCAGCAGGGCGCCGAACACGTCGTGCTCGGCCAGGCTCTCGGCTGGGCCGACGATCAGTTCGAAGCCGAAGTAGTAGGCGCGGGTGCGCACCACGTCGAGGGTTTGCGGCAGCACGTCGTCGGCGACGAAGAAGGCGTTGCTCTTCGACTTCTTGTTGGCCCGCTGACACAGCGCCATGGCTTCCGCGGCGGCTGTGGCCTCGTCGAGCAGCGAAGCGTTGGCCAGCTCCATGCCGGTGAGGTCCATCACCATCTGCTGGAAGTTGAGCAGGCCTTCCAGGCGGCCCTGGGCGATCTCGGGCTGATAGGGGGTGTAGGCGGTGTACCAGCCCGGGTTCTCCAGCACGTTGCGCTGAATCACGGCCGGCACGTGGGTGTTGTAATAGCCCTGGCCGATGTAGGTCTTGAACACCTTGTTCTGCCGCGCCAGGCGCTTTAGGTAGTCCAGCGCCTCGGCTTCGCTGCGCGGCGGGTCGAGGTCCAGCTCGCGGCCAAGGCGAATGTCTGCCGGTACCGTGCGCTCGATCAGCGTTTCGAGGCTCTCCATGTCGAGCGCCGCCAGCATGGCGGCAACATCTTCGGCTCCGGGGCCATTGTGGCGGCGGATGAAGGCGTCATGATCGGCCAGATCGGCCAGGCGGCGGTTGTCATAAACCATGGAAAAACCCGTGCATTGAAATGGAAGTGCAGGCGCTGGAAAACCCGGCCGCGGGGCCGGGAGGCATCGGTGCGTTGCTATCAGGCGTCGCTGTCGACCACGGCCTGGTAGCCCTCGGCGTCGAGCAGGGCTTCCACGGCTGCCGCATCCTCGACGCGAACCTTCATGATCCAGCCACCTTCATAGGGGGCTTCGTTGACGGTCTCGGGAGCGTCTTCGAGAGCCTCGTTGACTGCGACGACCTCACCGGCGAGCGGGGCATAAAGATCCGAAGCGGCCTTGACCGATTCGATCACGCCGAACTCTTCACCCTTTTCCAGAGTGCGCCCAACCTCGGGCAGTTCCACGAACACCACGTCGCCCAAGGCTTCCTGAGCATGATCGGTGATGCCGATGGTGACGGTGCCGTCGCCATTGTCCAGCACCCATTCGTGGCTGTCGTTGTAGCGCAGGTTGGCAGGAATAGAGCTCATGATGATTTTCCTATAAGAAAAAGGTTTTCTGGCTGGGTGAATGCTAACGCCATTGTCGGCATTTTGCGAGTCTCAAGATGCCGCTCGACGCCGCTGTCAGGGCATCGTGCATGGTTAGCGTGGCGCCTGCAGCCGTGAACGTCCAGTCCCGCCGTGACGATACGTGCATGCAGCCAGGCCGTGCCGCCGTTCGACAGCGGCGGCGTGGCTCACTACGCTATAGCTGGCGTTTGTCGAGTGGCGGCAATGGCAGTGAGGTCCACCGTAGTGGCGGAGCGTGTCCTATCGTTGTTTCCGATACGAAACAAGCGTTAATCTAGTATCCAGCAAGCGTTGACGGCCAGGCTGCAGCAACCATTTCGGCGAGCTGGTGCATTCCTGGCGATTTCCGCTATGGTACGCCGTCTCACTACAGGATCCTTCGGGGAAACGCCCTGAAGACGGTGGGATGCCTTATAACACTCCATACAACAGAGGGAAGCGTTCGTGGAAACATTGACAGCCATATTCGAGGCCATCAACGGCGTGGTCTGGGGACCGTTGATGCTGATACTGCTGCTGGGGGTGGGCCTCTACCTGCAGCTCGGATTGAAACTGATGCCCATCCGCAAGTTGGGCACCGGCTTCAAGCTGATGTGGCAGGGACGAGAGGCCAAGCCGGCACCGGGTGAGGTCAAGAAGGCGGAAGCCGAGGGGGAGATCTCGCCCTTCAACGCGCTGATGACGGCACTCTCCGCCACTATCGGCACCGGTAACATTGCCGGTGTGGCGACGGCCATTGCTCTTGGCGGCCCAGGCGCGGTGTTCTGGATGTGGATCACGGCGCTGGTAGGCATGGCGACCAAGTTTGCCGAAGCCGTGCTTGCCGTGCGCTATCGTGAGACCGATAGCACCGGCTACCACGTCGGCGGGCCGATGTTTTACATCAAGAACGGCCTAGGCAAGAAGTGGCTGTGGCTGGGTGGCGCCTTCGCCTTCTTCGGCGCAGTGGCGGCCTTCGGTATCGGCAACACCGTACAGTCCAACTCGGTTGCAGACGCTCTCGACTCCACCTTCGGTATTCCGCACTGGCTGACCGGCGTGGTCATCATGGTGCTGGCGGGTGCCGTGATTCTCGGTGGCATCAAGCGTATCGCCAAGGTGGCCGGCAAGCTGGTGCCGTTCATGGGTATCGCCTATGTCGCGGCCGGTCTGGTGGTGCTGGTGGTCAATGCCGGCCAACTGGGCGAAGCCTTCAGCATGATTTTCTATTACGCCTTCAACCCGCATGCGGCGGTGGGTGGTTTCGCCGGGGCGGCGGTGATGGCCGCCATTCGCTTCGGGGTGGCGCGCGGTATCTTTTCCAACGAGGCGGGCCTGGGCAGCGCGCCGATCGCCCACGCGGCGGCCAAGACCCGCAACCCGGTTCGGCAGGGCATGATTGCCATGCTCGGCACATTCATCGATACCATCATCGTCTGTACCATCACCGCGCTGGTGATCCTGACCTCCACGGTGTGGATCGAGGGTGAAGCGGGGGCTTCGCTGACGGCGCTCTCCTTCGATGCGGCACTGCCCGGCTGGGGCAATCAGATCGTCTCGCTGGCGCTGGCGGTGTTCGCCTTCACCACGATTCTGGGCTGGTCGTTCTACGGTGAGAAGTGCTTCCAGTTCCTGTTCGGCACCCGCTCGATCATGCTCTATCGCGTGCTGTTCGTGCTGGCCATCCCGCTGGGGGCCATGGCACAGCTCGGCTTCATCTGGCTCATGGCGGACACCTTCAACGCCCTGATGGCCATTCCCAACCTGATCGCTCTGGCCTTGTTGTCACCGGTGGTGTTCAAGGTCACCCGCGATTACTTCGACGGCAAGGAGGTGTTGCCGGGCGAGGATCTCGATCACGACAAGGCGTGATGGACCTGCGGTCGACGAGGCGCTGCCTGGCGCCTCGTTCCGCCTGGCCAGCCCTGTCATCCCAATGTCACGAGGAAACCTCATGAGCGATCTCAAGCGCACACCGTTGTACGACCTGCATCTCGAACTGGGCGGCAAGATGGTGCCCTTTGCCGGCTACGAGATGCCGGTGCAGTTTCCGCTCGGTGTGAAGAAGGAGCATGAGCACACTCGCAATGCCTGCGGGCTGTTCGATGTCTCCCATATGGGACAGCTTCTTCTGCATGGTCCCAGCCCAGCCGAGGCCCTGGAAACGCTGGTCTGTGCCGATATCGTCGGGCTGCCCCAGGGCATGCAGCGCTATGCGCTTTTCACCGCTCAGGCGGGCGGAATCCTGGATGATCTGATGGTGGCCAATCCGGGCGACCACCTCTACCTGGTGGTCAATGCCGCGTGCAAGGATCAGGACATTGCGCTGCTCGACATGGGGCTCGACGACGAGCACCGCGTCGAGGTACTCGATCGCGCATTGTTGGCCCTGCAGGGGCCCAAGGCGGCGGACGTCATGCGGCGTCACTGTCCGCAGGCCTGTGAGCAGGTGTTCATGCAGCACGGCCGTTTCGAGATGATGGGCGTGCCAGTGTGGATCAGCCGCAGCGGTTACACCGGTGAAGATGGCTTCGAGATTTCGATTCCCGCCGAGGAGGCGGAGGCCCTGGCTCGCAGGTTGCTGGCCGAGGATGAGGTCGAGGCGATCGGCCTGGGAGCACGCGATTCGCTGCGTCTCGAGGCTGGACTGTGTCTCTATGGCCATGACATCGACACCGAGACCACGCCCGTGGAAGCGGGGCTCATCTGGGCCATCGGCAAGCCGCGTCGTCATGGGGGGGAAAGGTCCGCCGGATTCCCGGGGGCGGATGTGATCCTGCACCAGGTTGATGCCAAGGATCATCGCCGCAAGCGTGTCGGGTTGCTGGGCGAAGGGCGCGCTCCGGTACGTGAGGGAGCCGAGCTTTACGGCGAGGACGGCCGTCATATCGGCAGGGTGACCTCGGGAGGCTTCGGCCCCAGCGTGGGCAGGCCGGTGGCCATGGGTTACGTCGACATCGAGTATGCCGAGATCGGTACCACCGTGCATGCCGAGGTGCGTGGTAAGCGCTTGCCGATGGTGGTGAGCAAGATGCCCTTCGTGGCACCGGGCTATCACCGCGGCTAACGCACTCATCCACATTTATACCGTTATCTTCACCAAGGCCACCGCAGCGGATGCGGTGGCCTTGCCGTTTCTGGGTCCAGGTCTCGAAGCCCAGGTCTCGAAGATTCGAAGATCGTTCGAGGCCCGGGCGCGGATAGGGTGAAGCCGCTGTCGTCTGAACTCAGCGCAGCAGCTCGGCATGCTCCTCCCAGTAGCGTCCCATGCTGCGCTCCTCGGTCAGGTCGAAGAGCGTCTGACGCCGCGCCAACTGGGCGCCGCCATCCCGCGTGAGCGGCCGCCAGGCGACCTGGGCCCGCTGACGGGTGGAGCGCACGAAGAAGGCGTCCAGCGGCATCGAGAGATAGATCCCCTTGTCGAAGCTGCCTTCGCCGAAGTCGCTGCCGGCATCGGTGAAGGTGGCCCAGCTGCCCAGGCGAATACCGGATTCGAACTCCCGGGAGACGTCGAAGGTGACGCCGAGATCGCCTGCCAGGTAGCGCCCGACGCTGACCTTTGCCAGCACGTCTTCGAAATCCGTCTGCCAGTATCCCGTGAGGTGACCGGTCCAGGTGCTGTAGTCGCGCATGCCGAAACGCTGGTCGAACTCACGCTGTTTTACCCAGTTCACGTCCAGGCCCAGGGCTACGTCGGAGTTGAACGGACGGTAGAGCAGTTCCCCCCCCGCGCCGGCGAACATGGTTTCGAGCAGGCCGCCATAGCCCATGGCGTACCAATCGTTGCCGAGCTGGGCGGTACGGGTGTACTGCAGGTTGGAGATGCCGATATCGGTCTCGGCCAGATAGTCGCCGATATGGGTCCTGACACGCGGCAGGTCCGAGGGGCCGATGTAGTGGTACCTGTCGAGATTGTCGTCCAGCGTGTAGGTCAGCGTGGCCGACAGCCAGTCGTTGCGCCCCAGCCGATATTCGCTGTCGAAGTTGGCCGAGAGGCGGTACAGGTAGCCGTCCGGGCCGCCGAAATTCTGTTCGAGCTGCGGTGCGAGGCTGTAGGAGAAGCCCTGCGAGGTGGTTTCATGCAGCAGCTCACCCTGGGGCGGTGCATGGCCGGCATGTGCATAGAGACCGTGCCGGTAGGCGACGGTTTCGGCGCTGGAGACGGCGGCGGCAGCCAGGGCGTGACGGTCGTGAACGCTCTCGCGCAGGGGCATGCCGCGCTCGTGCCAGCGGAAGCGCAGGGTGTCCACGTCGTCGCCGAGATGGTTGTGCAACAGGCGCCCGGCGCGGTACTCGCTTTCCGCGAGCGAAGGGTAGCGGGTGGGCTCGCCCTCGATGACGACACTATTGTCCGACTGGTAGATGCGGTAGACGCCGATACCGGCGTTGGCATCCAGCTCACTGCTGAGTCCGCTCCAATCGCCGGTGTTGGCTGCGGGTGGCTCGCCGATCTCCGCCGGGAGCGGGTCGCGCTTGAGCTGGGAAACCCCGGCAAGATTGGTGCTCACGCTGATGCCGAGCATGGCGGTGTTGCCGCGTTGCCAGCCGGCCTTGAGCTCGACGTTGTCGCTCAGTTGCAGACGGGCGCCCAGATTGACCCGCGTATCCTGCTCCTGATGATTGCGCTGGGGTTCGCGCTGGTAGTCGTTGCCTTCGACCTCGAGCTGCAGCACCAGTGGGCGCCAGGGCGTTTGATACTCGATGCCGCCGAACAGGGCGCTGCGGCCGCTGAACAGGCTGCCCAGGTTCACGCTGCCACCATCGCCGCCTGAAGTGAACCCGGAGCGACGCTCGAAGCGATCGTCGAGTCGGCTCAGGGGGTTGGTGAAATCCTCCTGGTTGCCGAGGTAGCCCCAGCCGATGCCGAGCGTGAAGTCGAAATCGTGCCAGCGCTTGCTGGCGACGAGGTACTCACCCGCGAACAGGCCGGTGCCGCCGATGTCGCGAGCGCCGACCGCAATCTGCGGCCAGTAACGATCCTCTTCGCGCAGACGCAGCTTGACGTCGACGCCCTTGTCCAGATTGTTGCGGTCGCCACGGGCGGCCAGGTAGCGGCGATTCTCCACCTCGACGTAGCGAAAGCCCGCTTCGAGCCACTCGGTGGGCTGGAAGAACAGGTTGTAACGGCGATAAGGCGCGGTACGCGACATCGAGAAGGCAAAGCCGCCCAAGGGAGCCATGCGGGCCGTCGGGGTCTGCATGATCCCCACGCCGCCGAAATCGCCTTGACCCGTGCCCAGACGTGGCTGGGTCGAGTCGGCGGCGGCGGGTATCGTCGTCGCCATGATGGCCAGAGCAAGAGAGGTAAGACGCAGCGGATGCGCAGTGGGGCGCTTCATTGGGCGGCGCCTCCCGCTGTGGTTTGCTGAGTTGTAGTTTGCTGAGTCGTAGTTTGCTGAGTCGTGATTCCCTCGGTCGCGGTTTGCTCCGCCGTGGTTTGCTCGTCGGCCGGCAGCGTGAGGGGGCTGCAGGCGTCGCTGGGCAGCCGCGTGGCCAGGTAGTCGGGCAGGGCGCGATTGACCCAGGTGGCCTCCTGTACGGGGTCGGGGAATATCAGCACCACTCGGCTACCGGCTGCCAAGGGCAGGTTGCCGGCGTTCCACGCCGCCACGCCAACCCGGCGGGGCGCTCCTTGAGGTGGGAGCACCCACGCTTCGTCTGCCGCGGACCAGTGGCCCCGGGAGCGCTCGCGCAGCAGTCCACGCAGATCCATGCCGGGTTGCCAGCGTTGGCGAGTGACGCCGCCGAAGTGCCAGAATTCGACCCAGTCGGGCAGGGCGCAGGTGCCTGCGGCGGCAAGTGAGTCCAGCGCGGGATCATGGCGCGGCGAGGCCAGCAGGGCAGCCAGATCGGCTCGAGCGAGTGTGCGACTGGGATGTGCCTGCAGCTCTTCGATGCGGGTTCGCCATTCGTGCAGTCCCCGCGAGAGTTCCGCATGGCCTGCCAGGGCATGCCAGTCGGCCAATGTGGTCAGTTCTTCCCCAAGCCGCAGGCCCTGATGCCGCTGTGCTTCGCGGTCGACGTGAAGCAGATAGTAGGCAAGAGCAGACGCCTCGGGCTGCGTCGGTTGCTCGAGCCACAGGCGTGAAAGTGTCGGCGTGTCGGCCTTGGCGGCCAGGGACAAGGTCAGTATCAGCAGCGTGCCCAGGCTGGTGCAGGACCGGCGCCTGGCGCGGGCGTGGTGACGTTGGGTCATGCTCGTTCTCTTCGTCACGGCGATGCATCGTCGTTGAGCAGGGTCATCTGCTCGGCTTCGCTCGCAGTATTCTCGGCATCGCTCCACCAGGGCCGTGCTACCTGCCACTGCAGCCGTTGACCCTTTGGCCAGAGCGTCATGTCACCCCCCCAGATCCACCGGGTTCCCGGCTGGCGCCAGAACACCCCGCGGCTACTCGTGTTGCTGCCCTGCCAGTCGAGTCGCTCCGTGCAGCGCTCGAGTGTGATTCGAGTCAGTGGCATCTCGACGGGCTCGGGCGGCTCGCAGTCGAGCGTTGCTTGCGCCACGTCCTGCCACTCCAGGCCGTGGCGGTCCTGCCAGTGAGCGTGCACCCGGTAGTGCTGCGGAGCATCGCCGGCGGATTGCCACCGCCCCAGCAGTACCTCCTCGAAGCCGGCCGTGCTGAGGGGCAAGCCGTCACGCAGATGCAGCGTGGCGTGGTCGCCCGCCTGCCAGTAGGTGTCCCGTCCGTGCTCACCGGTGCGGTGCGCCATTATCAGCAGCGCCCGATTGCCTTGCTGTTTCGCTACCAGCGACGCATAGGGCAGGGCTTCCGCGCGTTCCTCCAGGTCTCGGGCCGGCTGTTTGCCCAGCAGCGTCTCACCCAATGGCGAGAGCTGGCCTTGAGCGCAGGCCGTCAGGCTCATCAGCATGCCTGCCCAGCACGAGCATCGAAGCAGGACCGCCTGACGGCGGTCCTGGTTCGGCACACGAGAGTCTCGGTACCGTCTGTGTCGGCCCATCAGCGGGTCCCGGTAGCCGTTCCGGTTCCGGTACCTGTGCCGGCGGCAATCACCACGCCAATGCCGGCGGCACCGCGATTCACGGCGCCGGCAAGCGCCTGGCCGGAATTGCCCGGGGCTGCCCCGGCCGCTCCAAGGCCGGTAGCGAGCCCGCCGCCGGCTACGGCGGCCGGTGCAGGCGTGTTGGCCGAGTTGCCAGGTACCCCCTGGGTGCCTTGCGGCAATGTGGCCTGCTGCGCCAGCGCCAAAGGCGCAAGGGCGAGCAAGGCCACGCCCGCCAGGGCGGCGGCATGATGCCTGGCCATCTTCAGTGAGTGCATAGGGTTCTTCTCCTTTGTTGCGCCGGACTCTTCCGGCGGGGCGAATGGCCGGAGAGCGCACCCCGTCAATAAAAACGGGATGGACTGTCCGGCCTGCCTGCGAGAGCAGGCAATTCAACGGGCTTAATGGGAATTAGCCGGTGAGTCCTGGCTACGCTGGACGTTAAGGATATAGTGAGAAACAAATAACGCAATACCTTGGGTGGTTGAAGAAACCAAGCTTTATCATCCGTTGCCGATTATGTAACGCATGTAAAAAAATGTATAAAATGGCGTGTGGGTGATGACAAGTCAAAAAAACGAGGTATTCTAGCCTCACTTGAGTGGTGTCTTACATGGATGAGAAGACCCCACCCCCCTCATCCTGACTTCTCAAGTTGCCATTGTGTTGCGGTTCTGCGCCGCTGGATTTTTTTGCTTTAAAATCAGGAAATTGTAATGGCTTCGGAGATTGCCATTCGACTTCGTGGCGGTAGCGTGCCTGAGGATTCGTGATAAGGGCTCGGTATAGTTTGTTGTAAGTAAGTATGGCGCTGCTTTGTAGGATATTGACGACAACTCAAGATTTAGGCTGTCGCAAAAATTAGACATGTCGTGTCGTGGGAAGCCGTCATATGGAGAGGTTGTGGATGGGGGATTGTAAATATTTTGTTCAGCTTTGTGTCACTGAATGGAGACGCGGCGTGAATAAAATAAGAGACATATAGAGACCCATTAAAGAGACAGTTTTGAGTCAAATAAAAGTCAAATGGGCAGGGCGGGTTAACTGGGCCATGCGAGAACACTCAATGAAGCATTATTCCTTGCGAACGCGAATGAGCCGCGTGCTCTTGTCCTGTAGCGTGCTGCTCATGGGTGGCTGCGCCTTTGCCCCCGGTGGCCACATCGACTACCGCACGGACGCAGCGCCCATCGACGATCTGGTCGATATCGAGCCGATCACCTTCGGCCTGGTGCGCGCGCTGCGGCAGGAGCGTCAGCAAGTCGAAGATTTCGGCAGGGTCAGTGAGTCGCTGCAGCAGGACATCGATGGTTACGACTACTACATCGGCAAGGGCGATGTGCTCACCGTCATCGTCTATGGTCATCCGGAGCTGACCATCCCCGCCGGCGGGGAGCGCAGCGCCGCCGAGTCGGGCAACACCGTGCACAGCGACGGCACCATCTTCTATCCCTTCATCGGCCGGATCCCCGTGGAGGGGCGCACGGTGCGGGAGGTGCGCGACGTCATCGCCCGCGGCCTCGAGCCTTATGTGGCCATGCCGCAGGTCGAAGTCCAGGTGGCCCAGTACAACTCGCAGCGGGTCAATGTGACCGGTGCGGTAGCCGACCCCGGCCCGCTGCCGATCCGCAACGTGCCGCTGACCGTGCTCGATGCCATCAGTCAGTCCGGCGGTTTGTCGGACCACGCCAATTGGCATGACGTGCTGCTGACCCGGGACGGCGAAGAGATCCGCCTTTCGCTGCACGAGATGCTCAATCGCGGCCGGCTCGACCGGAACCTGCTGCTGCGGGCCGGCGATGTCTTGCACGTTCCCGACAACAGTGACCAGAAGGTCTACGTCATGGGCGAGGTGCGCGAGCCGCGGAGTCTGTCGATGGGAGCGAACCGGTTGACCTTGACCGAGGCGCTGTCAGAGGCCGGCGGTATCAACGAAGGCAATGCCAACGCCTCGGGCATCTTCGTCATCCGCCGGGCGCCGGAGGAGAGCGACAAGCTGGCCACGGTGTATCAGCTCGATGCCCGCAATGCCACGGCGCTGATGCTGGGCGCGGAGTTCGCTCTCGAGCCCACCGACGTGATTTACGTGACGACGACGCCGCTGGGACGTTGGAACCGCGTGGTGCGTCAGATCCTGCCCACCGTCAGCAGCATCTACCAGACCACCCGTACCGGACGTGAGCTGGAACGGATCGGCGAATAGGGCAGCAGAAAACAGGAGCAGTGATGTTTCAGGACCTTCTCGTGGTGTGTACCGGCAACATCTGTCGCAGTCCGGTGGGGGAGGCGCTGCTCGCCCAGGCATTGCCGGGGTATCGTGTCGCTTCCGCCGGATTGGGGGCGCTGGTCGGTCACCCGGCCGATGCTACCGCTGTGCGGCTGGCCGAGGCCGATGGGATCGATCTCTCCGCGCACCGCGCACGTCAGATCGATGCCGAGATGGTCAGGCAGGCCGACCTGATTCTGGTGATGAGCGAGGGACAGCGACTCGCCATCGCCGAGCGCTTTCCCTTTGCCACCGGCAAGACCATGCGCTTCGGGCGCTGGCTGCCCGGCATGGCGGGTGACGGGGATGACATCCCCGATCCTTACCGCAGGAACGAAGAGGTCTTCGAGCGCGTACATCGTCAGCTTACCGAGGCGGCTCGTTTGTGGCAGGCCCGCCTGGCTAGTCCGTCTAGACAGTCCGTTTAGACAGTCCCGTGAGGCTGACGCGAACGACCACCTTCACACCAGGGATTCCATGATGGTGAAAGAGAGCAAGACGGGCTCGCGCCCGGGCTATGACGATATCGATCTGGGTAGGCTGCTTGGCGTCCTGCTCGACAACAAGTGGCTGATCATGCTGGTGACGGCGCTGTTCGCCGTGGCCGCCGTGATCCACGTACAGCTGGCCACCCCGATCTATCGTGCCGATGCCCTCGTGCAGGTGGAGGGCAAGACCGGGCTCAGCAACCCGCTGGCCGAGGTGCGTTCTTTTCTCGGCGACGAGCCCAAGGCCGACGCCGAGCTCGAGATCCTGCGCTCGCGCATGGTGCTGGGTCAGGCTGTCGATCAGGAGCGACTCGACATTTCCGTGACACCCGCGCGCTTTCCGTTCGTCGGCGACTTTCTGGTGCGGCGCGGCATGGAGCGGCCCGGATTCTCCCGGCGCAGTGTGTGGGCCGGCGAATATCTCAACGTCGGTGAGCTGCGGGTCGATGATGAGTGGCTGGGGCGGGCGATGCGCCTGGTGGCAGGCGAAGGCGGCAGCTATCGCCTGTACCACGGCGACTCGCTGCTTGGCGAAGGCCGTGTCGGTGCGACGGAGCACTTCGCCGACGGTGCCGTCGAGCTGCGTGTTGCGGAGCTGGAGGCCGCCGAAGGGGCAGAGTTCACTGTGGTGCGACGTACCCGTCTAGCCGCCATCAACCAGCTGCGCGGTCGTTTCAGCGTCAACCAGCGCGGTCGTGACAGCGGCGTGTTCAACATGACGCTGCTGGACGAAGACCCCCGCCGTGCTCAGCGCACCCTGAGTGTGATCGGTCAGATCTATCTGACCCAGAACGTCGAGCGGCAGAGCGCCGAGGCCGAGCAGAGCCTGATCTTTCTCGAAGAGCAGGTGCCGGAGGTGCGTACCGACCTGGCGCGGGCCGAGGATGCCCTCAACGCCTTCCGCATGGAGCACGAGAGCGTCGATCTCAACATCGAGACGCGCTCGGTGTTGGACCGGGTGGTGGACCTCGATTCGCGACTCAGTGAGCTGGAAATGGAGCAGGCCGAGCTGAGTCGGCGCTACAACTCCTCGCACCCGCTGTATGCGGCGATGATGGAAAAGCGCAACAACCTGGAGCGTGACCGCGAGCGGCTCAACGAGCGCATTCATGCGCTGCCGGAAACCCAGCAGCAGATCCTGCGCATGTCGCGGGACGTGGAAGTCACCCAGCAGGTCTACGTGCAGCTGCTCAACAAGATCCAGGAGATGAGCATCACCAAGGCCAGCACGGTGGGCAACGTGCGCATTCTCGACGATGCCGTGGCGCAGCCGGGGCCGGTGGAGCCGCGTAAGCCGGTGACGGTGGTGATGATCACCTTGGTGGGCGGTTTCCTGGCGGTGGCCTTCGTCATCGTTCGCAGCATCCTCAATCGTGGCGTGGAGAGCGCCGACCAGTTGGAGGATCTGGGGCTGCCGGTGTACGCCACCGTGCCGCTGTCCGACGACCAGCAGAAGCTGGTGCGCAGGGTCAAGCGCAATCATCGGCGTCGTGGGCGCAGCGTGGCCTGTGGGGTGCTGGCACAGAATGCGCCCGACGACACCGCCGTCGAGGCCCTGCGTGGCCTGCGTACCTCGCTGCATTTCGCCATGCTCGAGGCCGCCGACAACCGGCTGATGATCACCGGGCCGAGCCCCAACATCGGCAAGAGCTTCATCAGCGTCAATCTGGGGGCGGTGATTGCCCAGGGCGGTCAGCGTGTGCTGGTGCTCGATGCCGACTTGCGCAAGGGCCATGTGCACACCGCTTTCAATGCCGACAGCAAGGGCGGGCTCTCCGAGGTGCTGGCCGCCAAGGCCGAGCTCGACGAGGTGATACGCCAGTCGCCGATCAACGGGCTGAGCTATGTGGCTCGCGGCAAGGCGCCTCCCAACCCCGCCGAGCTGTTGATGAGCGAGCGCTTCGGCCAGCTGCTCGATGCGTTGAGCGAGCGCTTCGATCTGGTGATCGTGGACACCCCGCCCGTTCTCGCCGTGACCGATGCCGCCATCATCGGCCACCGCTGTGGCACCAGCCTGATGGTGGCGCGCTTCGGCCTCAACCCGCCGCGCGAGGTCGATGTTGCCATCCGGCGCCTCGAGAGCAGCGGCGTAACGGTCAAGGGCGGGATTCTCAACGCCATCGAGCGCAAGGCCGCCACCAGCTACGGCTATGGCTACTACCACTACGCCTACAAGACCACCCAGACCTGAGCGCCGGCTGCGTGCGGGTCTCTGTCCGGGCCCGCGGCGGCGGGCCGTTCCTGGCGTAAGGCCGAGGTGTCGCGACGTTCGCGCGGCCGGCACGAGCGCCGATCACTACCACTCGAAAATCATGGAAGCGTCATGACCATTATCAAAGATCGTCTGATTGGCCGGCTCGAGAGCAAGGATGCCGTGATCGGGATCGTCGGGCTCGGCTATGTGGGGCTCCCCCTGATGTTGCGCTACAACGAGATCGGCTACCGAGTGCTGGGCATCGACATCGATGCAGGCAAGGTCGAGAAGCTCAACGCCGGGCGCAGCTACATCGAGCACATCTCCAGCGAGCGGATCGCCCAGGCCAGGGATACCGGCTTCGAAGCCACCGCGGACTTCTCCCGCGTGGCTGAGGCCGACGCCGTGATCCTGTGCGTTCCTACGCCGCTCAACAAGTATCGCGAGCCCGACATCAGCTTCGTGATCAACACCGTCGATGCGCTCAAGGCGCACTTGCGTGAAGGCCAGGTGATCTCGCTGGAGAGCACCACCTATCCCGGCACCACCGAAGAGGAGCTGCTGCCCCGCGTAGAAGAGGGTGAGCTCGAGGTCGGTGTATCGCTGTTCCTGGTCTATTCGCCGGAGCGCGAGGACCCGGGCAACCCCGACTTCGAGACCCGCACCATCCCCAAGGTAGTGGGCGGGCACACACCGGCCTGTCGTGAGGTGGGGGTGGCGCTCTATCGCCCCGCCATCGATCAGGTGGTGCCGCTGAGCTCAACCCGGGCCGCCGAGATGACCAAGCTGCTCGAGAACATTCATCGTGCGGTGAACATCGGCCTGGTCAACGAGATGAAGATCGTCGCCGACCGTATGGGCATCGACATCTTCGAAGTGGTGGATGCCGCCGCCACCAAGCCGTTCGGCTTCACCCCGTATTACCCCGGACCGGGGCTGGGTGGGCACTGCATTCCCATCGATCCCTTCTATTTGACCTGGAAGGCCCGGGAATACGGCCTGCACACCCGTTTCATCGAGCTGTCTGGCGAGATCAACCAGGCCATGCCCGACTACGTGGTGAACAAGCTGATCGAAGGGCTCAATCAGCGCGGCAAGGCGCTGAAGGGCAGTCGCGTACTGGTACTCGGCATTGCCTACAAGAAAAACGTCGACGACATGCGCGAGTCGCCGTCGGTATTCATCATGGAGCGCATCCGCGACCGAGGTGCTGAAGTGGCCTACAGCGACCCCCACGTGCCGTCCTTCCCGCCCATGCGTGAGCATCACTTCGATCTCGAGAGCGTACCGCTGTCGCCGGCTGCGCTGGCCGAGTACGACGCCGTGATCCTTGCCACCGACCATGATCGCTTCGACTACGACATGATCCGTGCCCATGCCCGTCTGATCGTCGACACCCGCGGGATCTACCGCGGCGAGAGCGATGAGCGGGTGATCAAGGCCTGATCCATGTCCAACCCACAGGTAAACGCCATGAAATACTTCGCTCTGATCGGTGCTGCCGGCTATATCGCCCCGCGCCACATGAAGGCCATCAAGGAAACCGGCAACCACCTGGCCATGGCCTACGACGTCAATGACTCCGTCGGCATCATCGATTCGATATCGCCGGAGAGCGAGTTCTTCACCGAGTTCGAACGCTTCATCGAGAGCGCCTGGCAGCGCAAGCGTGACCCTTACACGGCGCTCGACTACGTCTCTGTGTGCTCGCCCAACCATCTGCACCACGCCCACATCGCCGCCGGCCTGCGACTGGGCTGCAACGTGATCTGCGAGAAGCCGCTGGTGCCCACTCCGGCGCTGCTCGACGAGCTGGAGAAGGTGGAGAAGGAGACCGGGCGCCGCGTGTTCAACATCCTGCAGCTGCGCCACCATCCGGCCATTCTCGAACTCAAGGAGCGAGTGACCACCACGCCCCGTGACGACAAGTACGACGTCGAGCTTACCTACATCACCTCGCGTGGCAAGTGGTACCACGAAAGCTGGAAGGGCGATCCGCGCAAGTCCTTCGGCGTAGCGACCAATATCGGCGTGCACTTCTTCGACATGCTGCATTACGTGTTCGGCGATCTCGAGCGCAACGTGGTGCACTACCTGGACGAGCAGCGTGCCGCGGGTTATCTGGAGTACCGCAAGGCGCGGGTGCGCTGGTTCCTCTCGATCGACAGCAACGACCTGCCGAGCAGCGTGCAGGGCGAACAGCGCACCTACCGTTCGATCCTCTGCGAAGGGCGTGAGATCGAGTTCTCGGGTGGCTTCACCGACCTCCACACCGTGTCCTATCAGGAGATCCTGGCCGGTCGCGGCTTTGGCCTCGACAGCGCCCGTCACTGCATCGAAACCGTCGATACCATTCGCAACGCGGTGCCGGAAATGCCGGTGCGCGGTGAAGCGCACCCCTGCCTCAAGCGCCATCTGATGTGAGGTGTGCCATGCAGACTCAAGCACAAGAGAACCGTTACCCCGGCGTGCAGATTCACTCCAGTGCAATCGTCGATGAGGGAGCGCAGATCGGTGAGTCGTCCTATGTCTGGCACTTCGTCCACGTATGCAGTGGGGCTCGCATCGGCCGCGGCGTATCGCTGGGGCAGAACGTCTTCGTCGGCAATCGGGTGGTCATCGGCGACGGTTGCCGGGTGCAGAACAACGTGTCGGTGTACGACAACGTCACTCTCGAGGCGGGCGTCTTCTGTGGCCCCAGCATGGTCTTCACCAACGTCTACAACCCGCGCTCGCAGGTCGAGCGCAAGAGCGAGTATCGCGACACCCTGGTGCGTGAAGGGGCGACCCTGGGCGCCAACTGCACCATCGTCTGTGGCGTGACCATCGGCCGCTACGCCTTTGTCGGGGCGGGGGCGGTAGTCAACCGCGACGTGCCCGACTTCGCCCTGATGCTGGGCGTGCCGGCCCGTCAGCAGGGCTGGATGAGCCGCCATGGCGAACGCCTGGAGCTGCCGTTGGAAGGTGAGGGTGAAGCGGTGTGTCCGCACACCGGCGATCGCTACCGGCTGCAAGGCGGCACGCTCACCTGTCTCCCGGCGCAGCAGGATGCCCCATCTACCGTTAAGGACAACGGACGCGTGAAGGACAACGGACGCATGGAATTCATCGACCTCAAGGCCCAGCAGGTGCGTATTCGTGAGCGCATCAACGCCGGCATCCGCAACGTGCTCGAGCACGGCAAGTACATTCTCGGTCCGGAAGTGGACGAGCTCGAGGCGAGGCTGGCCGATTACATCGGTGTGCGCCACTGCATCACCTGCGCCAACGGCACCGATGCGCTGCAGATCGCACAGATGGCGCTGGGGATTGCGCCCGGCGACGAGGTGATCACTCCCGGGTTCACCTACATTGCCACCGCCGAAACGGTCGCGCTGCTGGGCGCGCGTCCGGTCTACGTGGATGTCGACCCGCGCACCTACCTGCTCGATCCCGAGAAGCTCGAGGCGGCGATCACGCCGCGCACCCGTGCGATCATTCCGGTGTCGCTGTATGGCCAGTGTGCCGACATGGACGCCATCAACGAGATCGCCGCCCGCCACGGTATCCCGGTGATCGAGGATGGCGCCCAGAGCTTCGGTGCCACCTATCGCGGACGGCGCTCCTGCAGCCTGTCGAGCATTGCCACCACCTCGTTCTTCCCCAGCAAGCCGTTGGGCTGCTACGGCGACGGTGGGGCGCTGTTCACCGATGATGACGAGCTGGCCAAGGTGCTGCGCCAGATCGCGCGACACGGTCAAGGCCGACGCTATTACCACGTCAGGATCGGCATCAACAGCCGGCTGGATACGCTGCAGGCCGCCATCCTGCTGCCCAAGCTCGACATCCTCGACGAGGAGCTGCTGCTCAGGGAGCAAGTGGCCGAGCGCTATGGTCGCCTGCTGCAGCACCATGGTTTCACGGTGCCCCATGTGGCGCCCTACAACACCAGCGCCTACGCCCAGTACACGGTGGAGGTCGACGATCGCGAAGTGGTGATCGCGCGTCTGGCCGAGGCCGGCATACCTACCGCCGTGCACTATCCGATTCCGCTCAACAAGCAGCCGGCGGTGGCCGACCCGGGCGTCGACCTGCCGATCGGCAACCGGGCGTCGCGCCGCGTGATCAGCCTGCCGATGCATCCGTACCTCACGGCCGAGGATCAGCAGCGCATCGTCGCGGCGTTGGCAGAGGCGGTGGCGTGAGCCGTCGGTCAGGGAGAGAGATCACGTGCTGAATCGGCTCGTCGTACCGGCAAGGAAGCTACTGCCGACCCATGCCTTCGCCCGTGGCGTCAGTGTGCTGGTGGGAGGCACGGCAGGGGCGCAGCTGTTGACGCTGCTTGCCGCGCCGCTGTTGACCCGCCTCTACGCGCCGGAGGATTTCGGCCTGCTGGCGGTGTACGGAGGTTTGCTGGCGCTCTTTACCGTGGTTGCCAGCGGTCGCTACCAGCTGGCGATTCCGCTGCCCGAAACCGAGCGCGAGGCGTCGGCGGTGCTGGCGCTCAGCCTGCTGGTGGTGTGCTTGACCACCATGGTGTCGCTGCTGCTGGTGGCGCTGGGTGGCAGGGGATTGGCCGAGCTGTTGGGCGTACCTGCGTTGGCGCCGTGGCTGTGGTTGTTGCCGCTGGGTGTGGCCTTTGCCGGCGGTTATCAGGCCGTCAGCCACTGGGCGGTGCGCACGCGTGCCTTCTCGACCATTGCCGCGACCCGGATCAAGCAGTCCCTGGCGCTGCTGACCATTCAGCTCTTGGCCAGCCCGATGGGTGGGGCCGGGCTGCTGCTCGGTCATGCCGCGGGCCAGGGGGCAGGCACGCTGACGTTGGCGCGGCCGGCGCTGCGCGCGGTGCGCCAGCACGGCGTCACACCGAGAGAGGTGTGGGCGGTGGCACGGCGCTACTGCAAGTTTCCGCTGTTCTCCACCTGGTCGGGTCTGTTCAACACCTTGGGCAAACAGTTGCCGCCGCTGCTGTTCGCGGCCCTGTTCAGCCCGGTGGCGGCGGGGCTCTACGCCCTGGCACACCGTGTGTTGGCCATGCCCATGACGTTGATCGGCGAAGCCATAGGCAAGGTGTTCTTTGCCAGTGCCGCCGAGGCGCATCGCCGCGGCGAGCTGGGGGCGCTGGTCGCCAGGGTGCATGGCGTGCTGGCCCAGCTTGCCATGCCGGCGGCCATCGTTCTCGTGCTGAGCGGGCCGGAGCTGTTCGCACTGGTGTTCGGCGAGCGCTGGCGCGAGGCGGGCGAGTTCGCCCGCTGGATGGCGCCCTGGCTCTACATGGTGTTCATCACCTCACCGCTGAGCCATCTGTTCACGGTGCTCGAGCGTCAGGGGCAAGGGCTGATCTTCCAGACCGTTCTGCTCGTCGTGCGGGTGGCGGCCATCGCCACTGGTGCGGCGGCCAACGACCTGCTGCTGACGGTGGCGCTGTTCTCATTGGGCAGTGCCCTGTGCTGGATCGGCTTTCTCGCCTGGATTGCCCGGCTCACCGGCAATCGACCGGTCAGCCTGGCACTGTCCACGCTGACCGCGCTGCTGATGAGTCTGGCCCTGCTGGCGCCGCTGGTCGTCGTCGAGACGCTGGGGCCGGTCTGGCTGCCCTGGGGTGCCGCGCTGCTGCTCAGCGCCGCTCTGGTGGGAATTCGTTATCTCCTTCTGTTCCGTAAGGCGTACCAATGAGTTCGATACAGTGTCACTTCACTTCCCCCCGCTGGCAGGAGTGCGAGATCTCGGGAGGCCGCGGTTTCGTACGGGGCGCTGCCTGGCTGAACGGCCATTGTCTGTCTCCCGGCGGAGCGGTCAAGCAGCTCGATCAGGTGGAGGGAGTAGCCAGCTGGCGCAAGCGCATGAGCGATCTCAGCGGGTTCTACGCCATGGTGCGCCAGGTCGGCAATCACCTGGTGGCGGCCGTGGACCGCGTACGCTCGATCCCGCTGTTCTATGGGGTGGATGCCGGCAACGTCTTTCTCAGCGACGATGCCGACTGGGTCCGCCAGCAGGTCGGGGAAGAGCGGATCGATGCGGATGCCAGGGCCGATTTCGAGCTGGCCGGCTACGTGACCGGTGGCGATACCCTGTTTCGCCGCGTCAAGCAGCTGCGCGCCGGCGAAGCGCTGATCGTCAACGATTCCGACCTCGGCCTGACCCTCTCGTTGGAGCGCTACTTCCGCTTTCAGTACTACGGCATGTCGGACCGTGACGACAACCGGCGCTTGATCCGGCTCGAGGAGGTGGTCGACGAGGCCTGCGAGCAAATGGTCAGGATGGCGGGCGGGCGCACCATCGTCGTGCCCCTGAGCGGCGGTTACGACTCACGCCTCATTGCCACGCTGCTGGCGCGCTGCGAGTACCCCAAGGTGCTCACCTATGCCTACGGTCATCGCGACAATCGCGAAGCCAAGGTGAGCCGTGAGGTGGCACGTAGCCTGGGCCTGCCCTGGACCTTCGTCGAGTACAGCCAGTCGGCCTGGAGCGGCGTAGCCGACAGCGAGGAGTACTGGCGGTATCAGCAGTGGGCCTCAGGCTGGAACGCCATTGCCAACATGCAGGACTGGTTGGCCGTTAAGCTGCTGACCGAACAGGGCAAGGTCGAGCCGGGATCGCTGTTCGTGCCCGGCCACTGCTGTGTGACGGGCTTCCTGCTGTCGAGCGTGTTCGAGGCCAAGCGCGCGGGACGGCTGATGGAGGCCGGCGAGCTGAGTGAGGCGATTCGCCAGCGGCACTTCCTGCTCAACGCGAGCGAGGAGGGCAAGGCGCTCTTCGAGGAGCGCGTACTGCCCCGCCTGGCACAGGACTACACCCTGGACGAGGCGCTGGACCCCGACGAGTTCATTCGTCAGTTCATCCTCTTCGGCTGGCAGGAGCGACAGGCCAAATTCATCATCAATTCGGTGCGCTGCTTCGAGTTCTACGGCCATGACTGGTGGATGCCGCTCTACGAGCGGGACTTCATGGCCTTCTGGCAAGCGGTGCCCCGGCACTGGCTGGAGCGTCGCTCCGGGTATGTCACCTTCGTCGAGAATCTCTTCACTGAGGTCAGTGGGCACAGGGCGCCACTGGGCAACGCGTCTCAGCAGTCGCGGCAGAGCATGCGGGCCCGGCTGAGCCGGCTGGATGCTTTCCGTCGCGGCCCCGGCAGGCACATGAAGCGTCTGCTCAAGCGTATGGTTCCCGGCCTGGCCCAGGGCAATACGCTGGCATCCACCGGGCGCTTTCCGCCTGAGACCTTCGAGCGTCTGCGCTCCGAGGGTTACTCCCACAACGGGGTGGCGGCTCAGATGTTCCTCGAGAGGTTCGGCTGAGCCATGGCGTTCCATGCGTTGACCCGATACCTGCGCGTCGGCCTGGCCTCGGCTGGCCTGCTCGGTCGCAATCTCATCCAGGTTCGCCGTTACCGGGCCGTTCCTCTGCGCTGCCACGGGGCCTACCGGCTCTGCGGCATGAAGCGGGTGTATCTGGCTGAGGCGTTGTCGCTGTATGCCGAACTGCATGACGGCAAACCCCTCGATCTGCCCCGACGCTGGCTCTATCGCCTGGCGGGCGACCGCCTCGGTGTGGTGGCCCTGGACATCGAGGGGCGCGTGGTAGGGGCGGCCTTCTATGGCTTCACGCCTCGTGATCTGGCCGAGGGCAGGGTGCACTCGAGCTTCAGCGGGGTGCATCCGGCTCACCGTGGCCGTGGGCTCGCCACCGAGCTGCGGCGCAGCGCCATCCTGCATTTTCGCGACCACGGCGTGCGCGGTTACTCCGCACGTATTACTGCCGACAACATCGCGTCACTCAAGCCAAGCATGCGTCTCGGTTTTCGCATCGTCGAGCGTTATCACGATGCGGCAACTGGCGGGCAGCGCTTCTACCTGGTCTGCGACTTCGACGAGGACTATCGCGAAGCCGCGGCACCTGCCGCATCGCTCAAGACCGGGCCTTAGGCTGCGTACGAAAAGGAAAGCCGTACATGAGCAACGATCCTTTGTTTCATCCTGGATGGATCCGCTTCAACGAACAGCGCTGGAAGCTGAGCGCCGAGCCCTTGGTACTCACGCCCGAGAAGGGTGACGCCTGGCGCCTCGAGACGGTGCTCTATCGCAACCGGCAGGGGCGCCTGGTGACGCCGCCACGCAATCCGCATCTGCCGATCGACTTCCACTGCGCCAGTGAACGGCCTGCCTCGCGCAACCGGCGCAAGCGGCTGGCGCTGACGCGGCTGGCGGAACACCTGGAGCAGTGCGAATTCGGCGGCAGCCTGTCGCTCTCCTCGGTGGCGGACGACGTGCGCCCGTTCGAGTGGGCCAACATGGCGGCGCGGCCCCGGTACACCTACCACCTCGACATCGCCACCCGGGAGGAGGCCATCGATCCCAGCGCTCGCAAGAAGGCGCGCAAGTGCCGCCGGCTCGGCTATCGCTGCGAGGTGACCGAGGACTACGCCGCGGTGGCCGCATGCCTGGCCGGTCCGGAAGCGCGCAAGGGCTTCGACTATCGCCTCGACGTTGCGGAGCTGACGAGTCTGGCCGAGCTGATGGGGCCCGAGCACTTCGTCTGCTTCCTGGCGCGCAATGCCGAGGGCGAGGCGATGGGTACCCGGGTCTGCCTGTTCCAACCGGGCGGCCATGCCCTGGCCTGGTCGGCCGGCATGAAGACCGAGGCCATGAAGGATGGCGTGAACAACCTGGTGGCCGAGGAAGCGCTGGATTTCTTCGATCGCCAGGGGTGCAGTGTCTTCGATTTCATCGGCGCCAACATTGCACCGGTGGCGGAGATGAAGGAGGCCTGGGGTGGACGACTGGTGTGCCACTACTCGATCAGTCGACGAGGGATCCGTCAGTTGGCCCGTGAGGCATACGTCACGGCCCGCACAATGATGAAGAGGGAATCCAAGTGAACGAGATGACCGCACTCTACGACCGGAGTTCCCGGGCACGGCAGGGGGCCGCGCTGGAAGCCGCGCGTCTGCCGGAAGATTCGTCTGCCGCCGCTACTGCCGGCGAACCGGTACTGGCCTGGCTGGAGCAGGTTCTGCACGAGCGTTTCGGCCTGCCGCTGCGCCTGGAACGCGACGGCCCCGAGCGGCTTCACCTGCGCCACGTCGGCGAGCCAGGCCACATTCTGTTCGACCGCTTGCAGCCCGGGTTTTATCTGAGCGGCGTGGAGCTGCCCCATACCCAGTGGGATGCGGCAAGCGAAGGTTTCAGCGCCCCGCTGGACATGCCACTGCCGGCACCGGGAGCGGCCAGCCTGCCGCGCCCCCTCGTGGAGCCCATGACGGGCGGCCTGGCGATTCACTACGACATTCTCGGTCTGACCTTCTGGATGCTGTCGCGCCAGGAGGAGGTCGATGCCCAGGTACTCGACCGACATTGCCGTTTCCCTGCCAGCGCCTCCCATGCTGGCCGCCACGGCTACATCGAGCGGCCCGTGGTGGATGAATGGCTGGCCGTGCTGGGTCAGGTAATTCGCTGCCAATGGCCCCGGGCGGTGTTGCGCCAGCACTGCTTCACTCAGCGCCCGACCCACGATGTCGACCGCCCCAGCCGCTATGGCTTTGCCCATGACGTGCGTCTGGCGCGAGTGATCGCCGGCGACGTGCTGCGCAACCGTCGACCGCAGGCGCTGCTGGTGGCGCCATGGGTGCGCCTGCGCACCCGGCGTCGGCTGCACCCGCTGGACCCGCTCAATACCTTCGCCTGGCTGATGGACGTTTCCGAGCGACACGACCTGACCAGTGCCTTCTACTTCATTTGCGGACGCACCGACCCGCGCAAGGACGCCGACTACGAGCCGGAGCATCCGGCCATGCGCCACTTGATGCGGCAGATACACGAGCGCGGTCACGAGATCGGCCTGCATCCCAGCTATCACACCTTCCGCAACCCCAAGGAGCTGGCCAACGAAGCCGAGCGCCTGCGCCGGGTATGTGCCGAAGAGGGGATCGAGCAGGAGCAGTGGGGCGGTCGCATGCACTATCTGCGCTGGCAGATGCCGCTGACACTGCAGGGTTACGTTCAGGCGGAACTCGATTACGACACCACGCTGGGTTATGCCGAAGCGCCCGGGTTCCGCTGCGGCACCTGCTTCGAGTATCCCGCTTTCGATCCGGTCAAGGGCGAGCCGCTGCCGCTGCGTATCCGCCCGCTCATTGCCATGGAGGCCTCGGTGATCTCACCGCTCTACCTTGGGCTCGGCGTGGGTGAGGAGGCCTTCGAGTGCTTCAGCCGGCTCAAGGCCCGCTGCCGCGCGGTGGGGGGAACCTTCACTCTGCTGTGGCACAACTCGGAGCTGACCACGTCGGCCCAGCGGGCACTCTACCAGCGCGTGCTGGATGCTTGAGTATCCGGGGTAACGCTCATGATCCTTTCCGGTGATGCCCTGACCAAGCGTGTGTCGGCACTGGGTTTCTTCGTGCTCTTCCCTGGGTTCATCCTCTATCACACCCTGGTGGCGATGGGGATGATCCCGGCACTGCTGGGCGGTCTGTTCGGCGTGGTGTCGGTGATGCTGTTCGTCGTCTACTGCGCGCTGCTCTCTTCCCAGCTCCACGTGCTGCTGAGTGCGACCCGGGGTTATGCGCTGCTGACCTTCGCCTTCTTCGCCTATGTGCTGCTGTGGGCACTGGTCAACTTTGGCCTGGTGGGGGGCGGCATCATGCGTGCTGCGCTGATCCAGACCATCGAGACCCTGGTGCTGTGGCTGGTGCTGTTCATCATGGGGTACCGCGTGCCGCTGGATTCCCCGCGGCTGGCACGCGCCTTCTGGCTCGCCTTCGCACTGATCGCCGGCTACCTGCTGTTCCATGTGGCGACCACCGGCCAGTGGATGTTCTTTGCCCGGCGTATGGTCGAGGAGGGCGGCGAGAATGTCTCCACCTATCAGGGCTATGCGCGCAGCGCCCTGGTGCTGCTGGTGTTCCTGATCGCGATCAGCGAGCGAGCCGTGGTCCGGGCCGGACTGATCGTGCTCGGGGCCTTCGTCATGTTCGTGCTGGGAGCGCGCTCGGAGCTGTATTCCTTCCTTGCGCTGACGCTGGTGCTGCTGCTGCTGTGGGCGGGCATGAGCGTCAAGTACATGCTGACCCTGCTGGCCGTCATCGCCGCCCTGATCGCCCTGGTGGTCAGCCAGTTCGAGGCGCTGGCGGGGAGTCGCCAGCTGCAGGTGCTCGACCTGTCGGGTACCAGTTCCTGGCTGGCGCGCCAGAACCTGGGGCAGCGCGCCAGCGAGCAGATACTGGCCAACCCTTTGCTGGGCCGCTTCGGCGGCCACATCAGATCGCCCGAAATCACCGGCGGCTATGCCCACAGCATGATCTCGGCCTGGGTCAACTACGGCCTGCTGGGCTTCGTGCTCTACCTAGGCCTTACCGTGAGTGCCTTCGTCGGTGCGACCTATCGCCTGCTTTTCGTCGGCGCGCGGGATGCCCGGTGGGTGTTCGCCTTCTCCATCAACTTCGTCTGCCTGCTGCTGATCGTACTGGCCAAGCCGGTTTTCTGGCCATTGCCCGCGCTGGGCTGGGGCGCCTTCGCCAATGCCCTGGTCACTTCGCGTCAGCGGCAGAGCAGTGATGCCACGCAGCAGGCCGGGCCAGCCGGCACTCGCCGTGGCGCACCGGGGCAGCATGACGCTGCCAGGGATTCACAAGGATGCAACGACAATGAAAGTGGTACATCTGACCTCCGCCCATCCGCGCTTTGATACCCGTATCTTTCACAAGCAGTGCCGCTCGCTGGCCGCAGCCGGCTATTCGGTGACGCTGGTGGTGGCCGACGGCGAGGGAGACGAGGAGCGGGACGGCGTCTCCATCGTCGACGTAGGCAAGCTGCCCGGACGCCTCAATCGCGTGGTCAAGACCACGCAGCGCGTCCTCGAGCAGGCCAGGCAGCTGGATGCCGATATCTATCATCTGCACGATCCCGAGCTGATGCCGGTCGGGCGACGCCTCAAGCGACAGGGCAAGTGTGTGGTCTACGACGCCCACGAAGACTTGCCGCGTCAGATGCTGGCCAAGCACTACCTGAACAAGTTCACACGGCACGTGCTGTCCCGCGGTGTCGAGACCTACCAGCGTCGGGTGTGCCGGCACTTCGATGCGGTGGTGGCGGCAACGCCCTACATTCGTGACCGCTTCGAGGAGTTCCATCCCCAGGTCGTCGACGTCAACAATTTTCCCATGCAGGGCGAACTCGACGGGGCGCCCGATGCACGCCTGACCTCCGCCGTCGGTGAGGCGCCGGCCGTCTGTTACGTCGGCGGTATTGCCGAGGTGCGTGGCATACGCGAACTCGTGCGTGCCATGGAGAGGGTCGAGCAGGAGTGCCGCCTGCAGCTCGCCGGCGATTTCAAGCAGCTCTCTCTCGAGCAGGAGGTGATGACCTATGCCGGCTGGGCGCGGGTGGAGGCCCACGGCTATCTCGACCGTGCCGGCGTGCGCCGGGTCATGGCCGGCTCCATCGCCGGGCTGGTGACCCTGCATCCGATCATCAACTACCTCGATGCCTTGCCGGTGAAGATGTTCGAGTACATGAGCGCCGGTCTGCCGGTGATCGCTTCCGACTTCCCCCTGTGGCGGGAGATCGTCGAGGGCAGCGACTGCGGCATCTGCGTCGATCCTCTCGACCCTGAGGCGATCGCCGAGGCCATCGACTTCATCGTGACCCATCCCGAGCGCGCCCGGGAAATGGGACGCAACGGCCAGCGGGCCGTCGCCGAGCGTTACAACTGGCAGCAGGAGGAACGCAAGCTGCTGGACACCTACCTCACTCTTTCCCGCTGATCTCTTTCCCGCTAACTGAGGATGGCATGAAACACGTCTGGATCCTGAATCACTATGCCAAGCATCCCGGTGCGGCCGGCGGCGCTCGTCACTATCAACTGGCCCGTCATTTACCCGACCAGGGCTGGCACGCCACGCTGATCGCCTCGAGCGTCGACCACCCCAGCGGCGAGCAGCGTCTCCACGAGGATGAGCGTTGGCGGGTGGAAAACTGCGGTGAAGTGCGCTTCCTGTGGCTGCGCACTTCCAGCTACCGCGGCAATGGCGGTGGACGCATGAAGAACATGCTGGAGTACGCCTGGCAGGCGGTACGGCCTTCGCGCCTGGCAGAGCTGGAGCGCCCCGACCTGATCATCGGCTCTAGCGTGCATCCTTTCGCCGCCCTGGCGGGCTGGTGGCTGGCTCGTCGCCACCGGGTGCCGTTCGTGTTCGAGGTGCGCGACCTGTGGCCGCAGACGCTGATCGACATGGGTCGCCTGCGCGAAGGGGCGCTGCTGACCCGGGCGCTGCGCGCGCTGGAAACCTTTCTCTATCGCCGTGCCCGCCGCGTGCTGACCCTGTTGCCCCGGGCGGTGGACTACATCGCTCCGCTGGGCGTGCCGAAGGAGCGCGTGGAGTGGCTCTCCAACGGGGTCGACCTGGCCGACTTTCCCGATCCCGGTCCGCCGGTTGCGCGGCCACGCGAGGTGCCGCTGACGCTGATGTATTTCGGCAGCCATGGCGAGGCCAACGGACTCTCGCACTTGCTGGAGGCAATGGCGATCGTCAAGCGGGATGCCAGCGGTGACGCCGTGCCGGTTCGACTGCGCCTGATCGGCGAAGGACCGGCCAAGCAGGCGCTGATACGTCAGGCCGGCTCGCTCGGGCTCGACGGGCGCTGGGTGAGCTTCGAGCCGCCGGTGGCCAAGCGCGAGATTCCGGCCCTGGCCAGCGAGGCCGACGCCTTCGTCATTACCGTGCGCGACCTGCCCAGGCTGTATCGCTTCGGTATCAGCATGAACAAGCTGTTCGACTACATGGCTGCGTCCCGCCCGGTGATCATCGCCTCGGCGGCGGTCAACGACCCGGTGGCCGACGCCGGCGCGGGCATCACGGTGCCGCCGGAGGATCCGCTGGTGCTGGCCGAGGCGATCAAGCGCCTGGCGGCGCTGCCGGCCGAGGAGCGGGCCCGCATGGGGCGGGCAGGGCGGGCGCACATGGAAGCCGTCTACGACTACCGGATCCTGGCCGAGCGTCTGGCCGACATCATGAACGACGTCATGGATGAAAAACGATGAAGCGACTGTTCGATATCGTGGTTTCTCTGCTGGCTCTGATCCTGCTCTCCCCGGTCATGCTGGTCGTGGCACTGCTGGTGCGTCTCAAGCTCGGTGCGCCGGTGCTGTTCCGGCAGACCCGGCCGGGGCTCCACGGACGTCCTTTCGAGATGGTCAAGTTCCGCACCATGCTCGATGCGGTGGACGACAGCGGTCAGCCGCTGCCCAACGCCCAGCGCATGACCCGGCTGGGCAGCGTGCTGCGGGCCACCAGCCTCGACGAGCTGCCGGAGCTGTGGAATGTGCTCAAGGGCGACATGAGCCTGGTTGGACCGCGTCCGCTGCTGATGGAGTATCTGCCGCTCTATACGCCTCGCCAGGCCCGCCGCCATGAGGTGCGTCCGGGGGTGACCGGCTGGGCTCAGATCAATGGCCGCAATGCGCTCAGCTGGGAACAGAAGTTCGAACTCGACGTGTGGTACGTCGACAACCGCTCGCTGTGGCTCGACCTGCGCATCCTGCTGCTGACCGTAAAGAAGGTGCTGGTACGCGAGGGCATCGCCCACGACGGCGATGTCGCCATGCCCAGATTTCGTGGAGGGAGTCATCATGAGTAATCGCCGTCGCCTGGCCATTCTCGGTGCCAGCGGTCATGGCAAGGTCGTGGCCGACATTGCCATCCAGAGCGGTTGGCAGGATCTGACCTTCTATGACGATGCCTGGCCACGCATGACCCGGCACGAGCACTGGGAAGTGCGTGGCACCCTGCCCATGCTGCTGCACGATCTGCCCGGTTTCGATGGGGTGATCGTGGCCATCGGCCACAACGGCATTCGCGAGGCCAAGCTCGAGGCATTGCTGGCCCATGGCGCCCGGGTGGTCTCGCTGGTGCATCCACGCGCCACGGTCAGCCCTCTGGCCAAGCTGGGGCCCGGCTGCGTGGTGGTGGCAGGGGCCGTCATCAACGCCTTTGCCTCGCTTGGTGAAGGTTGCATCGTCAACACCTGCGCCAGCGTGGGGCACGACTGCCGGCTGGCGGCCTGTGTGCATGTCGCACCGGGCGCCAACGTGGCCGGCGACGTCGAGATCGGGCGTACCAGTTGGATCGGCGCCGGCGCCGCGGTACGCCAGGGCATGAACATCGGTGAAGGCGTGATGGTGGGCGCCGGAGCGGCAGTGGTCGCCGACGTCGGTGACCGCCAGGTGGTCGGTGGGGTGCCGGCGCGTCCGCTTTCGCCATCCTCGGCTGAGGCTGGTGCCGATCCTCTCTCCGACACCTCGAACGTACTTCGCCTGAACCTGCCTTCATCCCAAGGAAGACCGTAATGCTCAATGGACCTTTTTCCCCCTGGCCGGCCTTCTCCCAGGAAGAGGCCGATGCGGTGGCCCGCGTGCTGCTTTCCAATCGGGTCAACTACTGGACCGGCAGCGAATGTCGCGACTTCGAGCGCGAATTCCGGCGTTTCGCCGACAGCGAATACGCCATCGCCGTGGCCAACGGTACCGTGGCGCTCGACCTCGCCCTGTACGGGCTCGGCATCGGCGAGAGCCCTGACGACGAGGTAATCGTCACCTCGCGAACCTTCCTGGCATCGGTTTCGAGCATCGTCATGGCCGGGGCCAGGCCGGTATTCGCCGACGTCGATCGCGATTCGCAGAACGTGACCGCCGCCAGCGTAGCCGAGAAGATCACGCCGCGTACCCGGGCCATCGTTGCCGTTCACCTGGCCGGCTGGCCCTGTGAAATGGATGAGCTGATGGCGCTGGCGGAGGAGCACGACCTGTACGTGATCGAGGACTGCGCTCAAGCCCACGGCGCGCGCTACCGCGGGCGCAGCGTAGGCAGCATCGGTCATGTGGGCTGTTGGTCGTTCTGTCAGGACAAGATCATGTCCACCGGCGGCGAGGGCGGCATGGTCACTACCAGCGATGCCGAGCTGTGGCAGCGCATGTGGGCCTTCAAGGATCACGGCAAGAGCTGGGAGGCAGTCTACGAGCGTGAGCACCCGCCCGGTTTTCGCTGGCTGCACGAAAGTTTCGGCACCAACTGGCGGCTCACCGAGATGCAGGCCGCCATCGGTCGCATCCAGCTCGACCGCATGTCCCGCTGGAAGGCGGCGCGACAGGCCCACGCCGGCCGTATCTGGCAGGCCGCGGCCAACTGCAAGGCGCTGCGTGTGCCCGAGATTCCCGCCCATTGCGAACATGCGGCCTACAAGTGCTACGTCTTCGTCGAGCCGCAGCGGCTGGCGCCGGGCTGGGACCGCGATCGCATCATGGCGGAGATCAATGCCGCCGGAGTGCCGTGCTTTTCCGGCTCCTGCTCGGAGGTGTACAGGGAAAAGGCATTCGATGGTACCGGCTGGCGCCCCGAGCGACCGCTGGCCGTCGCGCGTGAACTTGGCGAGACCAGCCTGATGTTCCTCTGTCACCCGACCCTGAGGGAGGCGGAGATCTCGCGAACCTGTGCGGTGCTGGAAGACGTGATGGCCAAGGCAACCGCCTGAGGCATCGGAATCACGCGGGCGTACCATGCCCGCGGTCATGGAGAGACGTCATGCGAAACCTGCTGCAATCCCTGTTCCGCCTGCCGCGTCGTCAGAAGCGCACCATCCAGTTGATGGTGGACTGCATACTGATCGCGGCGAGCTTTCTGCTGGCCATGCTGCTGCGCCTGGAGAGCTGGACGCCTCTCTTCGAAGCGAGCACCTGGGTGGCGCTGTTGGTGCTGATTCCGCTGAGCCTGGCGATCTACGTCAGGCTGGGCTTCTATCGTGCGGTGATCCGCTATCTCGGGCCCAAGGCGATTCGCGCGGTGGTGATCGGGGTGGTGGTCTCGGCGCTGTCGCTGGCGCTGGCGAGCTACCTGTTCGCCCTGGGGATTCCGCGCAGCGTGCCGTTCATCTACGCCATGCTGGCGCTGTTGACCATCGGTGGGGTGCGTTTCGGTCTGCGTGCCATGTACCTGCGAAGTCAGATTCGCCACAAGCCGCGGGTGGTGATCTACGGTGCCGGCTCGGCGGGGCGTCAGTTGGCGGCGTCGCTCAACCACGGTCAGGAGTACCTGCCGATCGCCTTCGTCGACGATGCGCTGAGCCTGCAGAACACCTACATCGAAGGGCTCAAGGTCTATCCGCCGCGCCAGCTCGGCTATCTGGCCGATACCTACGGCGCCGAGCGCGTGCTGCTGGCCGTGCCCAGCGCCAGTCGGGCGCGGCGTCGTGAAATCCTGGCCGAGCTCGAGCCTCAGGGCTTCCCGGTGCAGACGATTCCCGGCGTGGTCGACATGGTCACCGGACGCGCCCGCATCAGCGAGGTGCGCGACGTGGCGGTGGAGGATCTGTTGGGACGTGATCCGGTGCCGCCCAATCCCACCCTGATGGATGCCAACATTCGCGGCAAGGTCGTGCTGGTGACCGGCGCGGGCGGCTCCATCGGCTCCGAGCTGTGTCGTCAGATCCTGCGGCACGCTCCCGGACGCCTGCTGCTGCTCGATATCTCCGAGTTCGCGCTCTACCGCATCGAGCAGGATCTGCTGGGCATTGCCGCCGAGGAGGGGCTCGAGGTGCGCGTCGAGGCGCTGATGGGCTCGGTGCAGCACCGTCAGCGTCTGACCACCGTGATGAAGGCCTATGAAGTGCAGACGGTCTATCATGCCGCGGCCTACAAGCACGTGCCGATGGTGGAGCACAACGTGGTCGAGGGGGTGCAGAACAATGTCTTCGGCACGCTCTCGGCGGCGCGCTCGGCGATTGATGCCGGGGTCGAGACCTTCGTACTGGTCTCCACCGACAAGGCGGTGCGACCGACCAACGTGATGGGCACCACCAAGCGCCTGGCCGAGCTGGTCTGTCAGGCCTTCGCCCGACAGCAGGAGGCCACTCGCTTCTGCATGGTGCGTTTCGGCAACGTGCTGGGCTCCAGCGGCTCGGTAGTGCCGCTGTTTCGCCAGCAGATCCAGGCCGGCGGGCCGATCACCGTGACGCACCCGGACATCACGCGCTTCTTCATGACCATTCCCGAGGCGGCTCAGCTGGTGATCCAGGCCGGGGCCATGGCCCGTGGCGGCGATGTGTTCGTGCTCGACATGGGCGAGCCGGTGCGCATCGCCGATCTGGCGCGGCAGATGGTCCGCCTGTCGGGGCTCAAGGTGCGCGACGAACGCAATCCCGACGGCGACATCGCCATCGCCTACAGCGGACTGCGGCCGGGGGAGAAGCTCTACGAGGAGCTGCTGGTGGGCGACGACGTCGCTGCCACCTCGCATCCGCGCATCATGACCGCTCAGGAAGTGTTCTGGGAGTGGCCGCGTCTCGAGAACTTCCTCGACCGCTTGTTCGAGGCATGCCGCAACTTCCACCACGACGGCATTCGGCGCTTGCTGCTCGAAGCGCCCACGGCCTACCGCCCGGAGGGCGGCATCGTCGATCTGGTATGGCTGGAGAAGCGCCGCCGCGAAGTGCTGGAGCCGGTGTCGAGCGCGGCGGTAACCCCGCTGCGACCGGTGCTCGAGCGCCATAAGTAACAGGTTTGTCTGGGGCCGTCGGACCGGGATGTCCGGCGGCTGGCCTTCATCGCAGCCGCTGCATCGCAGCGCTAAGGAAACACTGCACAAATGCCTGCGCGAGCGAATCACTGCGTTGCGCGGTGCCGAAGCGTCGGACCGTCAGAATCCTCACATATACCCCATATGCTCCGGTTCTTGTGCTCCGTGCGCCTTGTGCTTCATCTCGCTCGTCGATTTGTTCAGCGCTTCCCTAAGTCAATTAGCCCTGGTCAGTGCCCGCGATTGCTGGGCGGGGCGCCTTCATGGAGAAAAGAACATGTGTGGCATCGTAGCTGCCGTGGGTACGGACAACGTCCTGCCCATTCTGATGGAAGGACTCAAGCGCCTCGAGTATCGAGGTTACGATTCGGCGGGCGTCGCCCTGGTGGAAGCGCCCGGCAAGTTGGGACGAGCCCGTGAGGTGGGCAAGGTAGCGGCGCTGGAGCGGTTGCTCACGGCCGCACCTTTGACCGGCATGGCCGGCGTGGCCCACACCCGCTGGGCGACCCATGGCGAGCCGAGCCAAGACAATGCGCACCCCCACGTGTCGGGGCGTGTCGCCGTGGTGCACAACGGCATCATCGAGAACCATCAGGCGCTCAAGGCCGAGCTGTTGGCCGATGGTTACGTCTTCACTTCCGCCACCGATACCGAGGTGGTGGCGCACCTGGTCGAGCGCGAGCTGAAGGCCCGAGGCGAGCTGCTGGCCGCGGTCGACGCCGTGGTGGCGCGTCTCGAAGGTGCCTACGCCCTGGGAGTGATCGATGCCGACAGGCCCGATCGTGTCGTCGGTGCGCGGCATGGCAGCCCTTTGGTGGTCGGCATTGCCGAGCAAGGGTGCTACCTGGGCTCCGACCCCCTGGCGCTGCTCAAGGTGACCGACCGCTTCATCTACCTGGAGGACGGCGATCTGGTGGAGGCCACCCGCGAAGGCTGTGTCGTGCACGAGCTCGATGCGGCGGGCCGGCGCCGGCCGGTGGTGCGGGAAGTACTGCGCTACGAACACGATGACATGGTGGCAGGTAAGGGCGAGTTCGAGCACTACATGCTCAAGGAGATTCACGAGCAGCCGGTTGCCGTGGCCAACGCGCTGGAAGGCCGGCTGGGCAGCGACCGGGTGCTGGTCGAAGCCTTCGGTCCGCGGGCGCGTACGCTACTGAGCGAAGCCCGTCAGATCCACCTGGTGGCCTGCGGCACCAGCTATCATGCCGCCATGGTAGCGCGCTACTGGATCGAATCCCTTGCCGGCGTTCCCTGTCAGGTGGAGATTGCCTCCGAGTATCGCTACCGCGACGTGGCGGCACCGCCCGGGACCCTGCTGTTGACGCTCTCCCAGTCGGGGGAGACCGCCGACACCCTGGCCGCGCTGCGCCATGCTTGCAAGTGTCGCCCGGACCGCTACATCGGGGCACTATCGATCTGCAACGTGCCGGGCAGTTCGCTGGTGCGCGAGTCCGATCTCAGCCTGATGACCCATGCCGGGCCCGAGATCGGAGTGGCGTCGACCAAGGCCTTCACCACCCAGCTGACCTCGCTGATGCTGGTAGCGCTGGGCTTGCGTCAGCTGCGTGGGGGCGATGAGGAACTGACCGCCAGAATCGTTCATCATCTGCGTTATTTGCCCACACTGCTCGGCGATACGCTCAAGCTCGAAGGCGAGATCGCCAGCCTGGCCAAGCGCTTCTCCGATTACCGCCATACCCTGTTCCTGGGGCGGGGCGCACAGATGCCCATCGCCATGGAGGGGGCGCTGAAGCTCAAGGAGATCTCCTACATTCACGCCGAGGCCTATGCGGCGGGTGAACTGAAGCACGGTCCGCTGGCGTTGATCGATGCCAGCATGCCGGTGGTGGCGCTGGCGCCCAAGGACGAACTGCTCGAGAAGCTCAAGTCCAACTTGCAGGAGGTGCGTGCCCGCGGTGGCCAGCTGCTGGTGTTTGCCGACCCGGAAAGCGGCTTGGAGCAGGGCGATGGCATGACGGTGGTGAAGGTGCCCGGTTGCTGTCGTTTCCTGGCGCCGATTGCCTATACCGTGCCGCTGCAGCTGCTCGCCTACCATGTGGCGGTGGCGCGTGGCACCGACGTGGACCAGCCCCGTAACCTGGCGAAATCCGTTACCGTGGAATAAACGACGCCATGGGGTGCGCCATTCTCTATTCTGAGAGATGACGTGTTCCGAGAGGTGGCGTGGTGGTCGGCGCCGGGGAGGCCAGGAGGGCCTGACCCCGGCGCCGCTGACGGCAGTGCATCCACGGACGAGCTTTTGCCATGATCGAAAACGATTCCTATCGACCGCTGTCCGGTGGCTTGCCGCGACAGGCGAAAATGCAATGTCTGGCCTGGCTCGGGGCCGCGGCCATGCTGCTGTTGGGGGCAGGGCTGCTGGTGCTGCCTTGGGTGACCCTGGTCGGGGTGCCGCTGCTGTTGCTGGCAGCGGCCTGGCTCGCCGCCGAGAAACAGATCGAGGCCTTCCCGCAACGGGAGGATCTGTTGCTGGTCCTGGCCTTGAGCGCTCAGGGTCTGGTCTGGATCGGCATGCTGCTGGTACACGGCGAGGGCGCCGAGGGGCTGGCCGATGCCTGGCCTTTCGCGCTTGGCCTGATCGTGCTGGTGGCCTTGTCCCGGGTACGGGTGGCAGCCACCTGGCTGTGGGGCGGTCTGGCGCTGGGCAGTTTGGCAGCCGGGAGCTGGGCGGCGTGGCAGCGGATCATCGAGCGCACCTCCCGGGCCGACGGGCATGAGCCGTTGCATGCCATTCTGTTCGGCAACCTGGGCTTGTTGATGGGGTTGCTGTGTCTGGCGGGGCTGAGCTGGTCATTTGCCCGCCGCGAGCGCTGGCCCTGGTCGCTGTTGCTGATTGCCGGCGGCCTGGCGGGGTTGATCACCTCGGCCCTGTCCGGTTCCCGTGGCGGTTGGATCGGTCTGCCGTTGGCCATCTGGGTGCTCTATCGTGGGCATGGCCGGCGCCTCCCGCTGAGCTGGCGCATGACGTTGATGGCGGCGCTGGTGACCCTGCTGGGCAGTCTCTACGTGATGCCGCAGACCGGTGTCGCCTCGCGGGTCGACAATGCCGTCACCAGTCTGCGTCACTATGTGGCGGGCGATGACGACATGAACTCGGTCAGCGCCAGACTCGAAATGTGGCGGGGTTCGTCGCAATTGATCCTGGAGCGGCCGCTGATGGGCTGGGGTTCCAGCGGCTACCAGATCGCCATGTGGGAACGGGGCGCCGAAGGGATGCAGCATCCTTCGCTGGCGCGCCACTGGCACGCCCACAACGAGGTGCTGGATGCCTGGGTCAAGCGCGGCGTGCTCGGGCTCCTTGCTCTGCTGGGTCTCTACTTCACTCCCCTGTGGCTGTTCGCCCGTGGAGTGGGGGCCGGCTCGGGGGAGCGCCGCGCCCTGGCCGTGGCGGGCACGCTGGTGCCGGTGGCGTTCATCGATTTCGGTTTGACCTACTGCTTTCTGGCATACCCTGCTGGAAGCCTGATCTACGCCCTGTTGATTGCCACGCTATGGGGGCTTTACCGTCAGGCGCGCTGATCGTCTGTTGAAGCGTCTCCGGCCGGTGCCAGGATCTGGCGGAAGGTCAGGCTGATGCGCAGCCCGGGAATGCGCCGGGGCAACAGCGCATGCTGCAGGTGACTCTGACAGCCGGGCCCCATGACCAGCAGGCTGTCGTGGGGCAGCCAGACGTTGAATGGCTCGCCTTCACCCCGCTTCCAGCGAAAGCGCAGCGGCCTCTCGGCGCCCAGCGAGAGGGCGGCGATGACGGGCTGGCGCCCCAGCTCCGGCTCGTCGTCGCTGTGCCAGCCCATGCGCTCATGACCATCCTCATAGCGGTTCAACAGTACGCTGTTGAAGCGTACCCTCAATCCCAGTTCCTCCAGCAGAGTGGCGACCCTGTCGCGTAGCGCCGCTACCCTGGGGTGCCAGGGTTCGGGCTGGAAATCTCGCCCGGAATAGCGATAGCGGGCTTCGCTATCGCCCATCCATACCTGGCTGCGCGGTATCGGATGTTCGCGACCGTACAGCTTCAAGGCAGGACGCTGCCAGGCCAGCTCGCTGTCCAGTGTCGCGAGCGCCCGGTCGGCTTCGGATTCGCCGAGCACACCCTGGCAACGGTACAGGGCGGGTGATGCCGTGAGCCGTTGCCATTCCGCCGTCGTCATCTCTCCTGGCTCTCCTAGCGCAGTACCCGACGGGGGTCGATGGGCTTGCCGCCGAGGCGCATGTCGAACAGCAGGTCGAAACGCTCCGTGGCATTGCTGAAACCGACATCGCACAGCGGTGTGCCCCGCGTGACGCGAGCGCCGTCTGCTACCAGCACGTTGTCGCACAGGGCATAGACGCTCTGCAGGTTGTCGGCGTGGTGCACGATCACCACGCGGCCGAGCTGGCGCATGCTGCCGGCGAAGCGTACGTCGCCGTCCGCCACTGCCTTGGCCTGCGCGCCGCGGTTCGTGGCCAACAGCATCGGCTGCAGGGTGCCGTGATTGTCGGCGCCGTAGGCGCGCACGATGCGATAGTCATCCAGCGGCCAGGGCCAGTTGCGCGCCGAAGAGGGAATGTTGCCGGTAGCGGGTGGCGGCGGTGTGGAAGTCGGCGCCGGGGCGCTGGCACTGCTCGGACGGCTGGCCGCCGCACCCGACGAGCTCGCTGTAGCCGCGGCGCCGCCGCGCAGCGGTACCTGGATGACCTGGCCTACCCGCAGCCGCGTCGGCTCCACCCCGGGGTTGGCGGACTGGATACGTGCCGGCGTGGTGCCGAAGCGTCGGGCCACGGCCGAATAGGTGTCGCCGGGACGAATCTGGTAACGATAGGGGCCACCCGAGGGGGCGCGCTCCTGCTGGGTGGGAATCAGCAGGCGCTGACCCACCGCCAGGCGGTTGGGATTGACGTCGGGATTGAAGCGTTGCAGACGGGCCAAGGGCACGTCGGCGCGTGCCGCAATGCTGCCCAAGGTATCGCCGCGCTGAACCACGACCCAACCGCCAGAGATGCCTGGAGTGTCGCTGCGTTGGGGATCGCTGCTGCGCTGAACGCTGCCGCTGGGCGAGGCGCAGCCGGCCAGGAGCAATGACAGAGTGCAGAGCAGTGTCAGCGCGAATCGAGCGCCTGGTCTTTTTCCTGCCACAGGGCGTTCAGCCATGTATGGAAGCGTTCCTTGTAGTGCGGGTCGTCATGGTAACGGCTGTCGAGCATCCATTCGGGGACGTCGAGACGTCGGGCATCGAGCGTAATCCGGCCTTCGCGGCCGCACAGGAAGCCCCAGAAGGTCGGCTGGGGATTCTCGTAGTGCAGCGTGACGTCGAGGATACCGTCGAGCTGTTCGCCCAGGTGGCTCAGCACCTGGGCGATACCGCCGGCCTTGGGGCGAAGCAGGTGGCGGAATGGGCTATTTTGCGCGTCACGCTTGGCCGGGGTAAATCGGGTACCTTCAACGAAGTTGAAGATCGCCAGTGGCATCTCGCGAGCTCGCTTGCACATCAGTTCGGTGGCCTTGCGGTCGATGTCGGCGAGCTGCGGGCGACGCGCGATCTGCTCGCGGCTGTAGCGGCGCATGAAAGGGTATTCGAGTGCCCACCAGGCAAGGCCGACGATGGGAATCCAGATGAGCTGCTGCTTGAGGAAGAAGCGCGGCATGGGAATGCGCCGGTGCAGCACCATCAACAGCATGAAGATATCGGTCCAGCTGCGGTGATTGGAGATCACCAGCCAGCGCTGCTCGGGCGACAGCCCTTCGGGAAGGGTCGCATCGAGCTGCGGCTTCAGCCAGTGGCGCATCCACCACAGGTTGCAGCCGATCCAGTTCAGCGCCACGCCATTCAAACCGCGTAGTACGATCAGGCGCAGCGGACGAGTCGGGGTGATCAGCTTGAGCAGGGTCAACAGAATCAGGGGAATCGACCAGAACAGGGTGGTGATCACCAGCAGCAGTACGCTGATTGGCCCTTTGAGGGGCGCCATACCTGACTCCTTGACCTTGGGAAGCATTGCACAAATGACTGCGCGAGCGAATCGCTCGGCGATTTGTTCAGCGCTTCCCTTGTGTGACGGTTAGGCGCACATGCTAATGGATCGTGCCGATGCTGCCCAGCCATACATTATGTGGGGGGCGACTCGCACAGCGTCGTCTGCAGCACTTCATGCAGCGCCCGTGCGGCGGTGGAGAGCTCCTGTCCGGCGCCCAGTACGATACCCACGGTGCGCCGGATCTGCGGCTCGAACAGCGGCACGCAGCGTGCGCCGAGCTCATGCATCTGTTCGCGGCACAGCGAGGGCACGGCGCTGACGCCGAGTCCGCTTGCCACCATGCGACCCACCGTGGCCAGTTGATGGCTCTCGAACGCCACCGGCAGTTCGGACTGCTGTCTGGCCAGCGCCTGCTCCAGCAGGATGCGCACCATGGAAGGGCGTTGCAGGGTGATGAAGTCATGGGCCAGCAGTGCCTTCCAGTCGACCGACTCGGCTTCTGCCAGGGGCGAATCGGGCGGCAGCACGGCGACGAAGGTGTCGTCGAACAGCGGCAGGAAGTCGATGCCTTCGCGAGTCTCGGGCTCGAAGGCGATGCCGAGCTCGACCTGGCGTTGGCGCACCATGTCGATCACCTGCTCGTTGATCACGTCATGCACGGTCACGTTGACCCGGGGGAAGCGCAGCCGGAAGCGGCGCAATGCCCGCGGTAGCCGATTGCAGGCGATGGAAGGCATGGCGGCCAGTGCCACCCGCCCGAGTTGCAGCGTGAAACGCTGGCGCAGCAGCTCCTCGGCGTTGTCCCAGTCGGCCAGCAGGCGCTTGGCCAGAGGCAGCAGGGTCTCGCCTTCGGGGGTCAGCCTTACGCTGCGCGTGCTGCGAATCAGCAGCGGACCGCCCAGGGTCTCCTCGAGCCCCTTGATGGCCAGGCTCAATGCCGGCTGTGACAGGTGGAGTCGCTCGCAGGCCTGAGTGAAACTGAGCGTCTGGGCCACGGCCAGGAAGGCGCGCAGCTGTTTGATGGTCATGTCGTGCTGCCTATTTTATAAGCTATACATATCAATCGATAAAAAAAACAAACTTAACAAATATATTGGCGGGGTCAACACTGGTCAGGTACTTTCATTTCACCACTTCACAACAAGACGAGGCTTTGCGATGTCAGGTTTCGACAAGCGCGTGTATTCCTACGAAGAAGCGATGGACGGCATCGAAAGCGGCATGACCGTGGTTGCCGGCGGCTTCGGCCTGTGCGGGATCCCGGAAAACCTGATTGCCGAGGTCAAGCGTCGCGGCGTCAAGGATCTCACCGTCATCTCCAACAACTGCGGCGTCGACGGCTTCGGCCTGGGCCTGCTGCTGGAAGACAAGCAGATCAAGCGCTTCTACGCCTCCTACGTCGGCGAGAATGCCCTGTTCGAGCAGCAGATGCTCAACGAAGAGATCGAAGTGATCCTGACCCCCCAGGGCACCCTGGCCGAGAAGATGCGCGCCGGCGGCGCCGGGATTCCTGCCTTCTACACGGCAACCGGCTACGGCACGCCGATCGGTGAGGGCAAGGAGGTGCGCGAGTTCAACGGTCGCCATTACATCCTCGAGGAGGCGTTCCACGCCGATTTCGCCATCGTCAAAGGCTGGAAGGCCGACCGCTACGGCAACGTGGTGTATCGCGATACGGCGCAGAACTTCAACCCGCTGGCCGCTACCTGCGGCAAGATCACCGTGGTGGAGGTCGAGGAGATCGTCGAGCCGGGTGAGCTGCGCCCCGACCAGATCCATACGCCGGGTATCTACGTCGACCGCATCATCCAGGGCACTTTCGAGAAGCGTATCGAGAAGCGCACGGTGCGCGAGGGCTGAGCCCGCCACCGCAGCAGCCGACAGTAACCGGCATCGAACGTATCGCTTCTCCACCGAACACAAGAGGCAAACAAGATGGCACTGACTCGCGAACAGATGGCACAGCGCGTGGCACAAGAGCTCAAAGACGGTTTCTACGTCAACCTGGGTATCGGTATTCCCACGCTGGTGGCCAATTACGTACCGGACGGCATCGACGTGATGCTGCAATCGGAAAACGGCCTGCTCGGCATGGGGCGCTTCCCCACCGAGGACGAGGTCGATCCGGACATGATCAATGCCGGTAAGCAGACCGTGACGGCCCGCCCTGGTGCGGCCATCTTCAACTCCGCAGAATCTTTTGCCATGATCCGTGGCGGCCATGTCGACCTGACCGTGCTCGGCGCCTTCGAGGTGGATCAGGAGGGCAACATCGCCTCGTGGATGGTGCCCGGCAAGCTGATCAAGGGCATGGGCGGCGCCATGGATCTGGTGGCAGGTGCCGAGAACATCATCTGCACCATGACCCATGCCTCCAAGCACGGCGAATCCAAGCTGCTCGAGAAGTGCACGCTGCCGCTGACAGGCGCCGGTTGCATCAACCGCGTGCTCACCGACCTCGCTTACCTGGAGATCGAGAACGGCGCCTTCGTCCTCAAGGAGCGCGCCCCGGGAGTGAGCGTGGAAGAGATCGTCGAGAAGACCGCTGGCAAGCTGATCGTGCCTGACCACGTGCCGGAAATGACCTTCGACTGACGCGCCAGCGGCCCAGCAACGTACACGAGCCGATCGGCGATGCCGGTCGGTCCGGCTGAGGCACCAAGGCCCGAGCCCTCATTCAGAGCTCGGGCCTTTCCATTACTGGGGGGTGATGAATTTATGACCAGCCTGAGCGAAGCGCGCCGCTATCGGAATGTAGCTGCTTGTCACACTGTCTTGCACAGCGTTATCCACAATTTCTGTGGATAACGCGGGCGGCCCTCAGGTGATCTCGCAACGTGTGTGGTGGGGCAGCAGGAGTT